>CALMCS010000998.1 GCA_937862875.1 uncultured Comamonadaceae bacterium | reverse complement strand
ATCGCCTGTCCATCGTGCACTTCTGGGCACTGATCTTCACCTACATGTGGGCGGGTCCTCACCACCTGCACTACACCGCATTGCCTGACTGGACCCAATCGGTCGGCATGGTGTTCTCGCTGATTCTTCTGGCTCCCAGCTGGGGCGGCATGATCAACGGAATGATGACGCTGTCGGGCGCCTGGCACAAGCTGCGCGACGACCCCGTGCTGCGCTTTCTGATCGTCTCGCTGTCGTTCTACGGCATGTCGACCTTCGAAGGTCCGATGATGTCCATCAAGACCGTGAATGCACTGAGTCACTACACCGACTGGACCATTGGTCACGTGCACGCCGGCGCCCTGGGCTGGGTGGGCTTGATCACGATGGGTTCGCTGTACTACCTGATTCCGCGTCTGTTCGGACGCGGCGACAAGATGCATTCGATCAAGGCGATCGAGTGGCACTTCTGGTTGGCCACCATCGGCATCGTGCTCTACATCGCCGCGATGTGGATTGCCGGTGTGATGCAAGGTCTGATGTGGCGCGCCGTCAACCCCGATGGCACCCTGACCTACACCTTTGTCGAGAGCGTCAAGGCGACCTATCCGTTCTACGCGGTCCGTCTGCTGGGTGGCTTCCTGTATCTCGCCGGCATGGTTGTCATGGCCTGGAACGTCTGGATGACGGCCATCTCTGGTCGCTCGACCAACGTGAGCATTCCTGCTGTCAACACAGCGCACGCCTGATAGTGGAGATATCGAATGTCTGAGATGAAAACAAAGGCAGCGTCGGGCTTCTCCCACGAGAAGATCGAAACGAACAACTTCCTGATGATCGTGTTGATCCTGCTGGTGATCGCGATCGGTGGACTGGTGGAAATCGTTCCGCTGTTCTACCAGAAGTCCACAACGCAACCCGTCGATGGCGTCAAGCCCTACACGGCAGTCCAGCTGATTGGGCGCGACATCTACATCCGCGAGGGTTGCTACAACTGCCACTCGCAGATGATTCGCCCATTCCGCGCCGAAACGCTGCGCTATGGCCACTACTCGGTGGCTGGCGAATTTGTGTACGACCATCCCTTCCAGTGGGGCTCCAAGCGCACTGGTCCCGATCTACACCGGGTCGGCGGAAAGTACAGCGACGAATGGCATCGCATTCACCTGAACAATCCGCGTGATGTCGTACCCGAGTCCAACATGCCGGCCTACCCATGGCTCGAGAAGACGGCCGTTGATCCATCGGTTGCAGCTCCGCGCATGAAGGCGCTGCGCACCGTGGGCGTCCCCTATACGGACGAAGAAATCAGCGGCGGTGCCGAACAACTCGCAGGCAAGACCGAAATGGACGCACTCGTGGCGTACCTGCAGGTCATGGGCCGTGCTTTGAAGTGATCGAGAAGGAGTAAGAAACCATGGATATCACCACCATGCGCAGCCTTGCCACCGTGGCATCGCTGGTCTGCTTTCTGGGCATCTGGGTCTGGGCCTACCGCCGCAAGAACAAGACCCGGTTTGACGAAGCTGCCCAACTTCCCTTCCTCGAGGACTGAGGTCCTCCCACAGAACAAAAGAGAAATCCCATGAGTGACTTCACCAGTAATTTCTGGTCGATCTACGTGGCCGGAATCACCATCATAGGCATCCTCGCGTGCTTGCTGCTGCTCATCTTCACCGCAAGGAAGAAGGTCGAGTCGGCCAGCGACAACACCACAGGCCATGTCTGGGACGGCGACCTGACCGAGATGAACAATCCTCTGCCGCGCTGGTGGATGTGGCTGTTCGTTCTCACCATCGTGTTCGGATTTGGCTACCTGTTTGCGTTCCCTGGCCTCGGCACGTTCAGCGGCAAGCTGAACTGGACCCAGCGCGGCGAGTACAACGCAGAGATGGCCAAGGCCGCCGAGCAACTGCAGCCGATGTACGCCCGTTTCGGCGCGATGTCCACCGAGGAGATCGCGAAAGATCCGGCAGCGATGGCCATCGGTGACCGTCTGTTCATGAACAACTGCGCGCAATGCCACGGCTCCGATGCCCGCGGCAGCAAGGGCTTCCCGAACCTGGCGGACAACGACTGGTTGCACGGCGGCGGACCCGAGCAAATCTACAAGACGATCCACGACGGCCGCATCGGCGTCATGGCTCCAATGGATGCCGCGGTCGGCAGTGCCACCGATGTACGCAATCTTGCGCAATACGTGTTGAGCCTCTCGGGCAGTCCGCACGACTCCGTCAAGGCCCAGCTGGGCAAGGAAAAGTTCGCGGTCTGCGCGGCCTGTCACGGCATGGATGGCAAGGGCAACCAATTGCTGGGCGCCCCCAACCTGACCGACGACACCTGGCTGCACGGCTATGGCGAAGAGGCGATCGTGGCCATGGTGACCAAGGGCAAGATGAACGAGATGCCCGCTCAGGCTGAAAAGCTCACCAATGAGCAGATCAAGGTGTTGACGGCCTATGTGTGGGGGCTCTCCAACAAGCCAGCCGCCTCGAACTGAGTGGCTTGGTGTGGATCTCACGCATTGAGTAATTGCCGGCCCGCCTTCTTCATTCAGAAGCGGCCGGCGTATTCATTTTCCAGCAACCGAACGAAGTAGCAAGAAGATCGATCATGGCGTCAGATGACGGTGGCAATAGGCCGGGCCGGATTATTCCAATAACCCCCGTACCTGAGTCCGAGCAGACCGAAAGCGTTTCCCTCTACGAAGCGCACCAGAAAATCTATACCCGCTCCATCAGCGGCGTGTTCGCACGTTGGCGCTGGGTGCTGGTGATTCTGACCCAGCTGTTTTTCTACTGCCTGCCCTGGTTCGAGTGGGGCGA
>CALMCS010000997.1 GCA_937862875.1 uncultured Comamonadaceae bacterium | reverse complement strand
CAATGACCAGTCTACTGACTTCGTCGCGTTTCGGGCGAAGAATAGAAATCGCTTGAGCGTGTTGACGAGCACCACAGCCGCCAATAATGCAGTGGTCATGCGCTTGGGTAACTATTATTTCGTGGAGTTTTCTGCGACAGGCAATGCCTGCTACGTTTATCAGGTGGATAAAGCGCCTTTTGACCCCACGGCGCGAGAACTGTCGCTGCACCAACTCAAACAGAAATTTGAAGCCTCTGGGTGGTGGACGCATTCACCTGCACCGTACCGACCAGATGAGTTGACCGGATGGCTCAGTAAATTTGATCTGGAGTTGGGTGCTCTGGGAATCAGAGCCGGCCAAGGCACCGCAGCGCGGGCCCCGATTGTTCGTCCGTCGCCCATCGTCACAGAGCGAAGCAGGCCGACGCCGAGCCAGATTCCCGAATCGGCACCTGCTGTTTCGTTGATTCTTCCGGCTGATGCTCCCAACGACAGAGCGGAGGACATGCACAAGTTGCTGCGCAAGCATTTGGGCGCAGTAGAGTTTCAGGTATTCGATCAGCGGCAGCGTGGGGGTGTACTTCTGGTGCAATTGCGTAAGTCGGAACTTCAAACCGATCGAACTCTCCGTTCGCTGGGATTCAAGCCCAAACATACTGACCCTTTGAAATACTGGAAGAGCTGATGTTCAAGACGATCTGGAGCAAGTTCAAAACGCCTAATGTTCAGAAAAGCGAAGGGTCGGCACCTTTGGTTCAACCGGCACATGACGAGCACGGCTTGTCTTATTCCGCCGCCGAGCTTGAACGTGGAGAGACTTGGCAGCAGCTTGCGTATCTTGAGCAACTGGAGGAAGAGGATCTCGCAACCCGGTTGGGTGACCGCTGGCTTCTTCCTTGGGAGTCTGTCTATCAACTGCAGGGCGATGCGGAGCACGAGGCAAGTTTTCCGCTGTTGGCAGTGATGCCTGTTGCGAATGTCAGGCCTCAACTGGCGAGTCATGGAAGCCTATCTGATGATGGATTTCGCATTTTCGTCAAGGCGTGGTTGTTGGACGATGGCGCGGAAGTCGATGATCTGGCAAGGCTTGGGCCGGTGGTTGAGCTCAACGGCTCGGCTCGGCTATTGCCTCAAGAGACCTGGCAACTATTGCACGCGCTGAAGGATTTCGGGCGTGAGCAGCAAGAGTCACCGGGCATGACGACGAACCAGTTTGGTTGGGCCAGAGCACGCAAGTTGGCAAGAAAGTGCCGTGCAGGGATGGACGAATTCCTTGAGAAGACGGTGGTGCTGAAGCCGGAGCGCTTGAGTCTTGGACTGTCAAAGCGAGTTGTCGGTGATACACCGGTCATAGAGTTACACCCATCCTTTGAAGATCAACCCGAAAAGTGGGCGGAGCATTTCGATCGCTTCAACGAGGTGCAGACCACCTATCGAATTCCTGATGCTGACGGATCGATCACCCATGTATTGATTCAACCAGAGATCAAGGAAGTTCTGGCCAGGGTCAAGGAACTGCCGGGTCGAAGAGTGGCCGCCGATGATGCGTTGGCGTTCGTGCGTAACCCCTATACGGTCATAGGGGACGCCGCCGATCAAGTGGTGGATGAGGCTGAATATCAACAGGAGCGAGAAAAGGCCGGGATCTACTTTCACCGCTTCAACGTCATTCCGCAGTTCAGCGAAGACGCCAAACAGCTGCAGTCGATTCGCTTGGTGCTGGAGCCCATCGCATCCACACCAATGGAGCCGATTGAACTGTTGCTGTCCAGTGCGGGTGAGTTTGCGGCCTTTGTACACGAACTGGAGATGAAGCTCGCGGCGGGCTTGCCCGCTGGTTTGTGGCAAGGAATGGAGCTCGAGTTGAGCGACTTCGATTGGCCACAGCTGCAGGGGCTTCAATATCTGCTGGATCAGTGGCAGGTGATGGAGGCGGGCAGTAACTTTGCGCAGGTATTTGACCTCTCCGCCTACGGCGAGCGGGTGATCGGAATTGGTGAGTCCGTGCGCATTACGTCACCGTTCCTGGTGAAGGATCAAACCGAGAACTGGCTTCCTGCAGATCTCCTGGGTGATTCGACACCAGCGCTCTTGACGAAGGACGGTTGGCGG
>CALMCS010000996.1 GCA_937862875.1 uncultured Comamonadaceae bacterium | reverse complement strand
GCCATCCTGTAAAGCCACCTACGCCACCAGAATCCGTGATGAACGCAACCGATGAAATGAACTACTCCATCGCTTCGAGCGAGCTGATTCTGGGTGGGCAGAAGAGTGGCAAGTCGCGCCGTGCAGAAATGCTGGCGCGATATTGGTTGGCGCAGGATGCGTCACATCGTGCGAGTCTGATTGCCACTGGCACTGCGTGGGATGACGAGATGCGTGCGCGGATTGCGCGCCATCAGGTCGACCGCGCGGAGCGGGTGCCGGGACTTGGAACGCTGGAGGAGCCGCGCGACATCGCGCGTTTGATTCGCCAGCACTCCGATGCCCGCACTCTGTTGGTGGTCGACTGCCTCACGCTGTGGCTGACCAACTGGCTGATGCCGGCCGAAGAGGCTTCGGCCACGGGCGGTCAGGATTGGGCGGAGCAATTCGCCCTGTTTTCAAGTGCTCTGCGACAAGCGCCCGGGCCCATCATCCTGGTGGGAAACGAGATTGGCTTGGGCGTGATCCCCATGGGGCGCGAGGTGCGCGCCTTCGTGGATGCGTTGGGCACCTTGAATCAGCAAGTCGCCTCGGCGTGCACGCGTGTGACGCTGATGGCGGCCGGTCTGCCCTTGAGTTTGAAGGACGATGAAAAATGAGTGAATCACACTGGCGCAAGAGAACAATAAGCGCGCAAGTTGCGAAAGCAGTGGCGCGGGCCCTGACCATCGCAGCGCTGTGCGGTGCCGCCGTGACGTCGGCTCAGGCGGTGCAGATCACCGATGACCGGGGCAAGACGATCGAGTTCAAGACGGCTCCGCAGCGCATCGTGAGCCTGCTGCCGTCGCTCACCGAAACCGTCTGCGCCTTGCAGCAGTGCGAGAGGCTGGTGGGCGTGGATCGCTATTCCAACTGGCCTGAGTTCGCAGAGAAACTTCCCAAAGTCGGTGGCGGGATCGATCCCAACATCGAGGCGGTGGTCGCGCTCAAGCCCGATTTGATTCTGATGTCGACCAGCGCCCGCGCGCGCGATCGATTCGAGGCCCTGGGTTACACCGTGGTCGCATTGGAGCCGCGCCGGTTGACCGATGCGGAACGGGTACTGAACACCCTCGGCGACATCCTGCACGTGCCGCCGGAGCAGGGCGCGAAACGTGCCTGGCGTGAAATCGAGGCCGGTGTCGAGGCCGCACGCCAATCACTGCCGGCGCGCGTCAAAGGCACGCGCGTCTATTTCGAGGTGAGTCGCGGTCCGTATGCGGCCGGCGAAAAATCGTTCATGGGCGAGATTCTCAAACGCCTTGGCGCGCGCAATGTGGTGCCCGAAGCGCTCGGCCCGTTCCCCCGCCTGAATCCGGAATTCATCGTGCGCGCGAACCCCGACGTCATCATGATTGGCAACCGCAGCATGCAGGATGCCGTCAACTATCCCGGTTGGCACACACTCAAGGCCGTGCGTGAAAAGCGCGTGTGCGCGTTTGATGTGGCCGAGTCCGATGTGCTGGTGCGCCCCGGTCCGCGCATGGCCGAGGCCGCGCGCATCATGGCGCGCTGCCTGTCTGAAAAGGCACCATGAGCTCCATCGTGACCCCCAATAACGACTCCTTCGCTCGCCCCGCACCTTCCGCGAACCGCACCCGCGCGATGTGGTTGCTGATCGGCCTGTTGAGCGCGAGCGTGTTGCTTGCGCTGTTCGGTGCCGCCGTGGGCAGCACCGGTTTCGAAAGCCTGCTGCGCTTGCAGGACGACCCCGTGGCGCGGCAGATCATTACCGAGATTCGTTTGCCGCGCACCGTGGGCGCGTGGCTGGCCGGTGGCTTGCTGGGGCTGGCCGGCGCAGTCGCGCAGGGCCTGTTCCGCAATCCGTTGGCCGATCCCTATTTGCTGGGTAGCGCGTCGGGCGCCACCCTGGGCGGCGCGCTGGCCATGGCGTGGATGGGCGTCTCGCCCGCATCCGCGAGTCTGCTGGCACGCCTCGGAATCACCGGCGTGGCGTTCTTTGGCGCGGCCGGTGCCGTCATGCTTACCTTGGTGCTGGCGCGCGGTGCGCAGCACACGCTCCGGTTGCTGCTCGCGGGCGTGATCGTCGGCGTGGTGCTGGGCGCGGCGCGCGATCTGGTGGAGCTCAGCTCGCCAGAAATTCTGCAGGCCATGCAGTCCTTCACGATGGGCACGACCGCATTTGTCGGCTGGACCGCCGTGTTGATGATGCTGGGCAGCTGGACGCTGTGTGCCGCCACGGCATGGGCACTGGCGCGCGCGCTCGATGGCTTGACGCTCGGCGAGGCCACGGCCGCGAGCCTCGGCTTGCCACTCGGCCCCATGCGGGCTGGCCTGATTGCGGCGATGGCTCTGGCCACCGGCACCGCCGTCGCACACACCGGATTGATCGCCTTTGTCGGCCTCGCCGCACCGCATCTGGTGCGCTCGATGGTGCGCGTCACGCATCCCTGGCATGTGCTGCTTTCCAGTCTGATGGGCGCGGTGTTGCTGCTGGCGGCCGACGTGCTGTCGCGCTGGCTGATCGCCCCGCAGGAGCTGCCCGTGGGCGTGCTGACCGCGGCGCTCGGCGGCACCTACCTGCTGTGGTTGATGCATCGCAGAACCATGGGCGGAGGAGGCGCGTTATGACCGGGAATTGGGCCATTCGCGCCAAGGGCGTGAGCGTCAGCGTCGGCGATGCCGAGATTCTGCGCGACATCGATTTGAATATTCCGGCGGGTCGCTGGACCAGCATCGTCGGGCCGAATGGCGCAGGCAAATCGACCCTGCTCAAAGCCATTTCGGGGCTGTTGAAGCACGCCAAGGTGCGCGCGGATATTGAATTGCTGGGCGAGCCCTTTGCCAGCATTCCTGCGCGCGAACGTGCGCGGCGCATGGCCTGGCTGGGGCAGAACGAAACGGCGATGGAAGAGCTGCAAGTGCAGGACATCGTGATGCTGGGCCGCTTGCCGCACCAGGCATGGCTGGCTCCGCCCGGGCAGGCCGACTTTGTGGCCGTCGAGCAGGCGCTGCGCGCCACGCAGGCCTGGCAATGGCGCACGCGCCCGCTGTCGCAACTCTCGGGCGGCGAGCGCCAGCGTGTTCTGCTGGCGCGTGCGCTGGCGGTGCAGGCGCAGGTGTTGCTCATGGACGAGCCGCTCGCCAACCTCGACCCACCGCACCAAACCGATTGGATGCACATCGTGCGGGATCTGGTGGATGCCGGTGGAACGGTGATCAGCGTGCTGCACGAGGTCTCGATTGCGCTGCAGGCGGATGACATGGTCATCATCGAGCAGGGCCGGGTGCTGCACCACGGTGCCTGCAGCGATGCCAACACGCACGCGGCGCTCGAGCATGTGTTCGAAAACCGCATCCGCGTGCAGCATGTCGATGGCGTGTGGGTGGCCTTGCCGCACTGGCGCTCGCGCTCACCTGTGCACGCCTGAACTTATTGACCCCATTATTTAATCAAGCAGTGTGCGCCGTCGCTGGCATGGCGCCACAGTCCCAAACCAACTGAGTGAGTGAAGACCCCATGGAAATCGAAAATCCCCCCACAGAAAAAGGCTACGAGAAACCCGAAGGCGAACGCCGCGGTCTGCTGCTGGTGAACACCGGCGACGGCAAGGGCAAGAGCACCGCCGCCTTCGGTCTGGCGCTGCGCGCACATGGCCGTGGCAAGTCGGTCAAGATTTTTCAGTTCATGAAGGTGCCGACCGCGCGCTTTGGTGAGCACCGCATGTTCGAGAGCATCGGTATCCCGATCGAAGGACTGGGCGATGGCTTCAGCTGGAAGAGCCGCGATCTCGATCAATCGGCGCAACTCGCGCGCGATGGCTGGGAACGCGCTCGCGCCGCGATTCTGTCCGGCGACCACTTTCTGGTGGTGCTCGACGAAATCACCTACCCGCTGATCTACGGCTGGTTGCCGCTGGACCAGGTGCTCGCCACGCTGGCCGAGCGCCCACGCCATGTGCACGTCAGCATGACGGGCCGCCGCTGCCCACAGGAAATCATCGACGTGGCGGACACCGTCACCGAGATGCGCCTCATCAAGCACGCCTTCCAGGCAGGCATTCCCGCACAACGCGGCATCGAGGACTGATCCGTTTTGCAGACCGGCGTTGTATTGGCCTTGGCCCTGTTGGTCGCACTGGCGATTGATCGCCGCTGGGGTGAACCCAGCGTGCGTTGGCACCCGGTGGTGTGGATGGGGCGCGCGCTGCAAAAGGCGGGCGACGCCACCGCGCCGACCGAGCCGACCGGCGTGGACATGGTGAGCTTCTGGCGTGCCGCGCTGTGCTGGTGTGTCCTCGCGGTGATCGCTGTGGTCATCGCGGGCGCGCTGCAGTACGCGGTCTTGCGCTATGCACCCTGGTGGCTGGGATTCATCCTCTTGGGTGCCTTGCTGAAGCCGATGCTGGCGTGGCGGATGCTGCGCTCCGAATCCCTGGCGGTGGAGAGCGCCCTGGCGCATTCCCTGCAGGACGGGCAGGCGCAGCTGGCCCGGCTCGTGAGCCGTGATGTGACGGTGTTGAGTGAAGTGCAGGTGCGCGAAAGCGCGATCGAATCGCTCGCGGAAAATCTGAACGACTCGGTGGTTGCGCCGATCTTCTGGTTCCTCGTGGCCGGCTTGCCGGGTGCCGTGCTGTACCGCTTCGCCAACACCGCCGACGCCATGTGGGGCTACCCCGGCATGCGCGGCGGGCGCTACTGGCAGTGGGCCGGCAAATGGGCGGCGCGCGCGGACGACGTGCTGTCGTGGATTCCTGCGCGAATCACTGCCGCTGCGCTGTGGCTGGTGACCAAGGGCGTGAGCTGGTCGGCGCTGGCAAGCAATGCGCGCGCCACGCCATCGCCCAACAGCGGTTGGCCCATGGCGGCGATGGCACTTGCCCTCAACGTGCGCCTGTCCAAACCCGGCGTGTATGTGTTGAACGCCGATGGCGATGATGCGGCCGCCGGCGATCTGCTGCGCGCCGACACCTTCGCCACGCGCGCCGTATTCTGCGTGGTGGTGCTGGCCGTGCTCTGCCTGATTTCCCTGCTCGTCGTGAGAGTGTGATGCAACAAGCATTTGCAGAATCCATTCACGGCGGACCGGACGCACAGGGCGCGCCGCAGCACGACTTTTCGACCAATGCCAACGCCTGCGGGCCCTGCGAAATCACCGTGGCTGCGTTGAGTCGTGTGGACGCCTCACGCTACCCCGATCCGCAGTACACGCAGTTGCGAGCACAACTGGCCGAGTTCCATCACGTGGATGCCAACCGCATCGTGATGGCCGCGAGTGCCAGCGAGTTCATGCACCGCATCAGCGCGTGGGCCGCGCGTTGGGGTGTCGAGCAGGTGGTCGTTCCACTGCATGGCTATGGTGATTATTCAAGGGCCGCGCAGATTGCGAATTTGCAGCCGGCGCATGCAGGCTCCACCAAGCCCTCGCTGCACTGGGCCTGTGAACCCGCCAGTCCGCTGGGTACGCAGGACGAGGCGATTGCGCGCTGGCAGGGCGATGCTTCTGATTCTCTGGATATTCGCGTGCTCGATTGCGCCTACGTGCCCTTGCGTTTGGATGGACAGGCACCGCGCTTGCCGCCCACCGCCTGGCAGTTGTGGACGCCGAACAAGGCGCTGGCGCTGACCGGTGTGCGGGCCGCCTACGCGATTGCTCCGGCCCATGTGCCAGAAGCACAGATCGCTCAACTCCGCGCCATGGCCGCCTCGTGGCCGGTGGGAGTGCA
>CALMCS010000995.1 GCA_937862875.1 uncultured Comamonadaceae bacterium | reverse complement strand
ACCTCCTGGTGGGGAAGTTAGTTCTATTGCAACAGAGCTAGCGATCTTTCGCAAAGGAATTCCCTCACAAATCGCCGAAAAGCGGAAAATCGTTGCGGTGGTGCAACACCTCGCCGGACGGTTTCCAAGCACTCCAAACGCAATTAGTCAACCGGACTTATCCGCCCAATTTGTAAACAAGATACAGGAAAACCGTTTTTCTAGACAATACAGAGCAATGGATCAATTTCTAAGAACCGCGGACGCCGCACTCCGCACTTTGTTCGCCTCTCCGAAGGCCCACATCCCCTCTCCCGCACAGGGAAGCGACGAGCCCGCATTGAGCGCTGAAGAGTGCCGATTGTCGGGGGCGCTCATGCGCGTGAATCACGTCGGGGAGGTGTGCGCCCAGGCGCTGTACCTCTCCCAGGCCGCCGTCACGCGCGACCCGCAACTGCGCGAGAGCCTGTTGGCCGCCGCCCACGAGGAAATCGACCACCTCGCCTGGACCCGCGACCGACTGAACGCCCTGGGCAGCCGCCCCAGCCTGCTGAACCCGCTGTGGTTTGCCGGAGCGTTCGCCATTGGTCTGGGCGCAGCCAAGATCAGCGACAAGATCAGTCTGGGGTTTGTGGTGGAAACGGAACGACAGGTGGCCGCACATCTGCAGAGCCATCTGGACCGCCTGCCCGCCGACGACATTCCATCGCGCCAAGTTGTTGCTCAGATGCAACAGGACGAGGAACGCCACGCCACGCAGGCGCTGGCCGCCGGCGCTCAGCTGCTTCCGGCTCCGGCGCGTCAGTTGATGAAGATGGCCGGCAAGGTCATGACGACCACGGCGCACTACATCTGACCCGCGGCGCTCGGTCGATCAGTCGATTGGGTGGCACAAGCAAAAAGCGCTCCCTTGGGAGCGCTTTGGCGGCCTGAGTGCTGATTCGCACTCTCTCTATATATAGAGAGGCATCAAACCACGCGATCAGGCCTCGACGATGTCGAAGCCGGTCGTGATCTCGGCGGTCTTGCCGAGCATGATGCTGGCCGAGCAGTACTTCTCGTGGCTCATCGCGATCGCGCGTTCCACGGCGGTGGCCGGGATGCCCTTGCCGGTCACGGTGAACTGCATGTGGATCTTGGTGAACACCTTGGGATCGACCTCGGCGCGCTCGGTGGTGAGCTTGACGCTGCAGCCGCGCACATCATGGCGGCCGCGCTTCAGGATCAGCACCACGTCATAGGCGGTGCAACCGCCGGTTCCGGCCAACACGGTTTCCATGGGGCGCGGTGCCAGGTTCTGGCCGCCGTTCTGCGGATTGGCGGCATCGGGCGCGCCATCCATGGTCAAAACGTGGCCGCTGCCGGTCTCGGCGACAAAGCCCATACCCGAGCGGGTGCCCGAGTTACCGGTCCAGCTGACTGTGCATTCCATAACTGATTCCTCACAAAAATGACTCTCAGACGCAACACAACGTCGCGTCTTTAAAAATTCATGGTGATTTTGCTGCATTGCAGCACAAGCTGGAGTACAATTCAACCCATGCGCTACACACAACGTTTGATGTGAGTACTGCGCGCCAATTGTCTCCTCCATCTCCTCAAAGGATGGATTTGGCCCCAGACTTCACAGTTTGGGGCCATTTTTTTGCCCTTTTGAACGTCACCTGCCTGAGCTTCGGTTGTCCGAGCAGGCCTGCTTGTTCTTATGATGGCGGCCGAAGCACTGCCATCGCCTAGTGCCTATTGACCGCCAGATGCCAAACCAACAACAGCCACCTCTCAGCCCGTTTGATTACCTCAAGAAGATCCTGACCGCCCGCGTCTATGACGTCGCCGTCGAGTCCGATCTGCAGGTCGCGAAATCGCTTTCTCGCCGCATGCACAACAAAGTGCTGCTCAAACGCGAAGATCAGCAGCCCGTGTTCAGCTTCAAGCTGCGCGGTGCCTACAACAAGATGGCACAGCTGACGCCCGAGGAACTGGCACGCGGCGTGATTTGCGCCTCCGCCGGCAACCACGCGCAAGGGGTGGCGATGAGCGCCTCCAAGCTGGGTAGCAGAGCCGTGATTGTGATGCCTACAACGACGCCTCAACTCAAGATTGACGCAGTGAAAACCCTCGGAGGCGAGGTGGTGCTGATGGGCGAGAGCTATTCCGATGCCTACGACCACGCGGCCAAGCTGCAGCAGGAACAGGGCCTCACCTTCGTGCACCCGTTCGACGATCCCGATGTGATCGCCGGACAGGGCACGATCGCCATGGAAATGCTGCGCCAGCTGCAGGCCCTCGGCACCAACCGACTCGATGCCGTGTTCGTGGCGATTGGCGGCGGCGGCCTGATCTCGGGCGTGGCCAACTACATCAAGGCCGTGCGCCCCGACATCAAGGTGATCGGCGTGCAGATGAACGATTCCGACGCGATGATCCAGTCGGTCAAGGCGCACGAACGCGTGGCGCTCCCCGATGTGGGTCTGTTCTCGGACGGCACGGCGGTGAAGCTGGTCGGCGCGGAGACCTTCCGCGTCGCCAGCAACCTGGTCGATGACTACATGGTCGTGGACACCGATGCCGTGTGCGCCGCCATCAAGGACATCTTTGTCGACACGCGCTCCATCGTCGAGCCGGCCGGTGCGCTGGCGGTCGCGGCGATCAAGCAATACGTGGCCAAGAACAAGACCAAGGGCGAGACCTACGCCGCAATTCTGTGCGGCGCGAACATGAACTTCGACCGCCTGCGCTTCGTCGCCGAGCGCGCCGAGGTCGGCGAAGAGCGCGAAGCCCTGTTCGCCGTGACGATTCCCGAAGAGCGCGGCAGCTTCAAGCGCTTTTGCGAAGCGGTCGGCGCATTGCCCGGCGGCTCGCGCAACGTGACCGAGTTCAACTACCGCATCAGCAACGCCAAGCGCGCGCATGTGTTTGTGGGCCTGTCGACCACCGGCCGCGGCGAATCCGAAAAGATTGCCAAGAACTTCCAGAAGCAAGGCTTCGACTCGCTCGACCTGACGCACGACGAACTGGCCAAGGAGCACCTGCGCCACCTGGTCGGCGGCAACTCCTCGCTCGCGCAGGACGAGCGCCTGATGCGCTTCACCTTCCCCGAGCGTCCGGGTGCGCTGCTCAAGTTCCTGAGCCTGATGCAGCCGCACTGGAACATCAGCCTGTTCCACTACCGCAACCAGGGCGCCGACTACGGCCGCATTCTGGTGGGCATGCAGGTGCCGCCGGAAGACGCGGCCGAGTTCAGCGCCTTCCTCAAGACGCTCGACTACCCCTATGTGGAAGAAACGCTGAACCCGGCGTACCGCTTGTTCCTGCAAGCCGCCAACGCCTGATTTCAGGCCCCGCCATGCAAGCCTTGCGCCACTATCTGCTCGCCGTGCAGTTTTTCACGCGCATTCCGGTGAGCGGCAAGCTCGCCGATTGGGTGGGCTACAGCCCGGCCATGCTGCGCGCGAGTGCCGCGCATTTCCCCGGCGTGGGCTGGCTGGTCGCCGCCGTGGCGCTGGGGGTGTACGCCGGCATTGCCGCGCTGCTGGGCGCGCAAACCTTCACACCGCTGGCGGCAGCGGTGCTCAGCACGATCGCCACGGTCATGGTGACCGGCGGCTTTCATGAAGACGGATTGGCGGATGTCGCCGACGGCATGGGCGGCGGTTACCAGCGCGAGCGCGTGCTGGAGATCATGAAGGACTCACGCGTCGGTGCCTTTGGGGCGATGGCGCTGGTGCTGGCATTTGCCGCCAAGTTCGCGCTGCTCGCCCAACTGGGCAGCTGGGGCCTGGCCGTCGTGCTCTGGGCGATGCTCGGCGGCCATGTGCTGTCGCGCTTCTGGCCCTTGCTCGCGGTGCGCAGCCTTCCCCATGTGGGCGATACCGCCACCTCGAAAAGCAAGCCGCTGGCCGATCAGATCTCCCTCGGTGCTCTGCTGACCGCGCTGATCTGGTGCGTTCCGCCGTTCGTGCTGTGCAGCATGGCGCTGGGCTGGCGGGCCATTGCGGTGGCGACACTCTGCAGCGCCATCGGGGCTTGCTGGATGTGGTGGCGCTTCAAGCAGCGCCTTCAGGGCTTCACCGGCGACTGTCTGGGAGCCATCCAGCAAGTGTCCGAGATCGCTTTCTATCTGGGCATTGCCATTGCAGCCGGCCGGTTTGGCATCCAACCGGTCAGCCTGTGGCCCGTGCCGTGAGTGAGTCGCCCAGCGGTCCGCGCCTTTGGTTGGCGCGGCACGCCCGGCCCTTGGTGGAGACCGGCGTCTGCTACGGGCGGCTCGATGTCGCTGCGGACCATGCCCATACCCTCTCCAGCGCGGAACAACTGCATGCCGCCCTGCCCCCGGACATCGCCCAATGGCGCAGCTCGCCACTGCTGCGCTGCGAGCAATTGGCGAACGCCTTGGCGGACCTGCGCAGCAGCCTGCCGACCCGGCTCAGCGATGCGCGCTTGGTGGAAATGAATTTCGGCTTGTGGGAAGGCCAACGCTGGGACGATGTTCCGCGGGACGAACTGGATGCCTGGACCGATGACTTCGTCGGCTATTCACCGGGCGATGGAGAGTCCCTGCAAGCCATGCTCACCCGCGTGCAGCAGGCGCTGACCGAGTCGCGCGCCATCGCGCTGCGCGAGCAAAAAGACGTGTTGTGGGTCACCCACGCCGGCGTGATCCGCTGTGTGTTGTGGCTGGTCGAGCATGGCAAGCAACTGCCAAGCGCCAAGGACTGGAACGCGCCAGCCCCGGGTTTCGGAGGCTGGATTGCACTGCCGCTTTCCGAGCGCTGACCTCTGCGCAATCTCTGCCAGATCTCTGCCCAATGGCAAGCAGCCGTAACCCCGTTTATTGCCCTTGAACGGGATTGACGGGGGCGTTCGGGATGCCGGGAAGCTCGAGGCCCGGTGTGACGCCCTGGGGAATCATCGGCGACTGCACGGCCGGAGCTGCGGGCATGCTGGGCGAAATGCCCGTGCCCACAGGGGAAGCGGATGCCGTCTTGAGAGGAATCTGCAGCGTCATGCTTGGAACGCCGTCCATCGCCGCGCCCAGATGCGCCTCGCGCCGTCCCACGGATTGCAGCACCAGACCGTCGGTGACCTGCGCGCCCACCCGATACGGCTTGGCGGGCTTGCCATCGATCTCGATCAAGGCCGCGCCATGGCCACTGCGGGTTCCGGCCAAGACGCCGACCAGCGAGTAACGCGTGGGAGCCGCGGCCATGGTCGTGCCGACGGGCGAGCCGCCCAGCAAGCGCACCAGCGCCTGGGTATCCACGACCGTGGGCGTGGGAGCCAGAGCGGGAGCGCCCAGCAGACCTTGGGAGGCCGACAGCTTGAGGCCCCAGAAAACGACGCAGGCTACAGCTAGAAACCATAAAACAAAAGTTCCTGCCCCTACCTTCCACCGACTGTATGTGTTTGTCACCATCGCGCGATTATGATTGACGAGTGTCGTGGGTTGAAAGTTGATGCGCCAGTAGTTCATTCGAAAACGGTGTCAGGCAAAGTTTTTGCAACAACGCATGACGTCGAACTCCGAGCGATTAACTGGGTAAGCCACCCATCGTACTTTCAATTTACGACCGTTGTTATGAACATTTCAAGTCGATCTGCCGGCATGCGGCAATCTGCCCAAGCCCTCGCCCGAACCACTCGCCGCCACCTCAAGCGCGGCTTTACGCTGATCGAGCTGATGGTGGTGCTGGTCATCATCGGCGTGCTGGCCGCCCTGATCGTGCCCAACGTGCTGGACCGTGCCGACGACGCACGCGGCACCGCCGCACGCACCGACATCACCAACCTGATGCAGGCGCTCAAGATGTACCGCCTCGACAATCAGCGCTACCCCACCGCCGAGCAAGGCCTGACGGCCCTGATCGCCAAGCCATCGACCGGCCCGGTGCCGAACAACTGGCGTCCGTACCTCGAGAAGCTGCCCAACGATCCGTGGGGCCGTCCTTACCAATTCCTGAGCCCCGGCATCAAGGGTGAAGTCGACGTGATGTCGTTCGGAGCCGATGGTCAGTCCGGCGGCGAAGGCAAGAACGCGGACATCGGCAGTTGGCAATAAGCCGCCCGGCCCGCCGCCTCCCTCTCCTCATGAATCGCACAACATGAAATCCGCTCACCGCGGATTCACGCTGCTGGAGCTGCTGGTGGTGATGTCGATCATCGCGCTGGCCACCGTCGGCGTGAGTTTTGCGCTGCGCGACAACGGCGGCGTCGAGATGCAGCGCGAGGGCGAGCGCCTGGCCGTGCTGCTGGAATCGGCCCGCGCCCAGTCGCGCGCGTCGGGCACCGCGGTGCGCTGGCGCACCACCGAAAACGGATTTGTGTTTGAAGGCCTCCCCACGTTGAAGCTGCCCAATCACTGGTTACTCGAGAACACCCGCACCGCCGGTGCCGCGCAGCTGTGGCTGGGCCCGGAGCCGATCATCAGTGCGCAGCAGGTTCTGGTGGTCAACGAATCCTTCCCCGGACGCGCCGTGCGCGTCAGCACGGACGGAGTTCGCGCGTTCTCCGTAGAAGCGCTGCGATGAAACAACCGGCACGCGTCCCCGCCGCTCGTGCTCAACAGGGCTTCACGCTGGTCGAGGTGCTGGTCGCCCTGGCCATCGTCGCGATTGCGCTGATGGCCGGATCGCAGGCCACGTCGGCCCTGGTGCGCAACGCCACCCGGCAGACCGACGTGATGCTGGGTCACATCTGCGCCCAGAATGAACTGGTGAAGACGCGTCTGGCGCGAGAGCTCCCCTCGTTTGGCGACACGCAAAGCGTCTGCGAGCAGGCCGGCCACCCATATCGGGTGGTGGTCACCGTTGCGCCACTGCCGAACCCGCAGTTTCGCCGTGTCGATGCGCAGGTCTTCGACGAGCACTACCCGGTGATTCGCGTCTCCACCATCGTCGGAAGGTATTGAGCCCCATGCGCCAAACACCTTCCCCACATTTGCGCGGCTTCACGCTGATCGAGCTGCTGGTCGCCATCACCATCATGTCGCTGATCGCGCTCTTGAGCTGGCGCGGCCTCGACGGCATGGTGCGCTCGCAGGCCAATACCCGCGAACGCTCCGACCAACTGGTGGTGGTTCAGAACGCGCTCGCGCAGTGGAGCTCCGACATGGATGCGCTCCTGCCTGTGGATAACACCCAGCCCCTGAACTTCGACGGCCAGGTGCTGCGCCTCACCCGCCGCAGCCCCGAACAACCCGAGCAGGGCATGATCGTCGTGGCCTGGGCGCGCCGCATGTCGAACGGCACCGAGCAATGGCTGCGCTGGCAGTCGCCTCCCGTCAACACGCGCGCCGGTTGGAACGAGGCCTGGCTGCGCGCCGCGCAATGGGCGCGCACGCCGTCGAGCAGCGAAGCCCAGCGCGAGACGCTGCTGTTCCCGATCTCCGACTGGCAAATGTTCTACTACGTCGGCGGGGCCTGGGCGAATGCGCAATCGAGCACCGTCCGCAGTTTTGCCGAACAGGACTCCGGCGGTTTGAGCTCCGCCGCGGCCTCGATTCCCGAAGGCGTGCGCATGCAGATCACCTTGCCCCAGGGGCAGCCGATCTCGGGCACCATCACACAGGACTGGGTCAACCCCCTGCTGGGCGGGAACAAGTCATGACGCGCTTCACGACCCGCTCCACACCCCAACACCCACTCCGCGAACGCGGTGCCGCGTTGCTGGCCGCCATGCTCACCGTGGCGCTGGTCGCCACCTACGCGGCCACCGCCATGTGGCAGCAGTGGCGCGCCATCGAGGTCGAATCGGCAGAGCGCGCACGGATTCAGTCGTCCTGGATTCTGATTGGCGCGCTCGACTGGTCGCGCCTCATCCTGCGCGAAGACTCGTTCAGCCGGTCGGACAACACCGACAACCTCACCGAGCCCTGGTCGGTGCCGCTGGAAGAAGCGCGCCTGTCCACGTTTCTGGCCGCGCAGCGCAACGTGTCGCAGGTCGAAGACGCGAGCGCCGAAATGGACAATGCGTTTCTCTCGGGCCGCATCACCGACATGCAATCGCGCATGAACCTGTTCAATCTCGCAGGCACTCCGGAACAGTACGAGATCGCGCTCAAGCAATTCACGCGGCTGTTCACCTATCTGGGCCTGCCCCAGCAGGAACTGGCGCTGATCGCCAAGAACATGCAGCAGACGAAATCTCTGTCGACCACCAGCTCGCAAAGCGCGCCGATTCCGCTGCTGCCGCAAAACATCACGCAGCTGACCTGGTGGGGCGTGCAGCAGAGCACCGTCTCCAAACTCGCCAACTACGCGACGATTCTGCCGCTGGTGCCCGCCAAGCTCAACCTCAACACCGCCAGCGCCGAGGCCATCTGGGCCAGCGCCGAAGGCCTCGACATGTCGGATGCACAGCGGATCGTGCAGACCCGCGACGCGCATTACTTCAAGACGTTCGATGAAGCCGCCAAGCTGCTCAGCAACCAAACCTTGATCACGAGCAGTCTGTTTGACACGTCTTCCTCGTATTTCGAGATCCGCGGGCGGATGCGAATCGACCAAACCATCGTGGAGGAGCGTTCGCTGGTCTTCAAAAAACGCGCCTCCGTCCGAACTTTATGGCGAGTGCGTGGGGGCTTCCTGCGCGACTCGGCGGATACACTGGGTAAATCTTGAGCACTGCGTACCAACGATGCCAGCCACTGTCATGTGCCGCGCCTAAAATGGCGCGCGAAAACGAGTCATGAGCATCCTCATCCTTTACCTGCCTTCGGGCACGCCAGCGTCGGCCACCGAATACAGCTATACGCTGACCGCCGACGGCCACACTGCCACCCGCCACGCCAGCGCCGCTGCCGCATTGCTGCCCGATCCGGGCCGCACCGGCGAGGTCGTCGCGGTGGTGCCGGTGCGCGCGCTGTCCTGGCAACGCGTCACGCTGCCCCAGGGCGCGGACAGCTCGCCTGCGCGCCTGCGGTCCGTCCTCGAGGGTTTGCTGGAAGAGCAATTGCTCGACGATCCAGCGCAGCTGCACTTTGCGCTCGAGCCCGGTGCCGAAGCAGGTACACCGATCTGGGTCGCCGTGTGCGATCGCGTCTGGCTGCGCGACTGCCTGCACGCGCTCGAAGCGGCCGGCCGCACCGTCAGCCGCATCGTTCCCGAATTTGCGCCCGGCGAGGCCGGCACCCACAGCGAGCGCGAGCTGTATGCGCTCGGCGTGCCAGAAGACGCCCAACTCGTACTCACCGCGCAAGGCCCCGATCTGGCCGTGACCGTGCTGCCGCTGAGCGCGGCAACGCTCGCGCTGGCAACGCAGTCTCAAGCCCAGGCCCAGGCCGACGCCGATGGCGACCACCCGCTGCGCGTGCGTGCGGACCCCGCCGTCGCCGGAATGACCGAGCAGCTGCTGCACCGACCGGTCGAGCTCTCCACCACCAGTCAGCGCTCACTGACCGCCGCACGCGGCGATTGGAATCTGGCGCAGCTGGAGTTCTCCAGCACCGGCCGCACCCGCGCGCTGCGCAGCGTGAGCAGCGCCGTCAACAGCTTTCTGCGGGCCCCGCAATGGCGCGCGGCGCGTTGGGCGCTGGGCATTGCGGTTCTGGCCCAGATCGTCGGACTGAATGTCTGGGCGATGAAGGAGCGCCAGTCGCTCGCCGCCAAGGAAAACGGCATTCGCAGCACGCTGCAGCAGACTTTCCCCAATGTCAAAGTGGTGGTCGATGCGCCCGTGCAGATGGAGCGCGAAGTCGCCCAACTGCGCCAGATCGCGGGCAGCGTCTCGCTGCGTGATCTGGAGCCGCAACTGGCCGCCGCCGGCGCTGCCCTGCCACCGGGCCGGGTGCCCTCGCAGGTCGAATACGCCGAATCCGAATTGCATCTGACCGGCGTCACGCTGACCAACGAAGAGCTCGACAGCGCCAACCAGCGTCTGCGCACCGACGGATTTTTCGCGCGCCAGCAAAACGGTCAGGTCTGGATTCGAGCGGCCGAGGGCAACAAGCCATGAAGAAGAACAACAACAGCAACAACAAAGTCGACAGAACCGCCGTGCTCAAGGCACGCTGGAACGCGCTCGCCGCCCGAGAGCAAACGCTGGTGCTGGCCGCCGGTGGCCTGATCGCCGTCGCCCTGCTCTGGTGGGTGGCCCTGGCCCCCGCGCTCAAGACCCTGCGCACCGCCCCCGAGGCGCATGTGCAGCTCGACAAGCAACTGCAACACATGCGCGGCCTGCAACAAGAGGCGCTGGAGCTGCAAAAAGCCCCGCGCATTCAAAGCGATGACGCGGCGCGCGTGCTGCAAAGCTCGATCACCCAACAGCTGGGCGCGACCGCGCAGGTCTCCATCGTGGGCGACCGTGCGACGATCACGCTCAAGAATGCGCCGGCCGGCGCGCTCGGACAATGGCTCGCGCAAGTGCGCAGCAGCGCCCGCGTGGTGCCCATTCAGGCGAAGCTGGTGCGCAACACCAGCACATCGTCCAAGCCGGCCGCGGGCGACGCAGCGTCCGCACCGGCACGCTGGGATGGCTCACTGGTGCTGTCGCTGCCTCCGGGTTGAGCGCAGCACGCCGCCGCCCGCATGTCTGCTTTCCATGAACTGAACTCCACCTCTTTCCGCAGTGCCACGCTCCACCCGATCGCCCCATAAAACAGCCAACCCCGCTCGCTCACCGCGCGGCTGGGCCGTGCTCGGCGGTTTGCTGGGCGGACTCAGCGTGCTGTGCTTCTACGCGCCCGCCACGTGGCTGGCCTCCGGCGTTTTCAAGGCCACGCAGGGACAGGTGCAATTGCAGCAGGCCCGCGGCACGGTGTGGAACGGCTCCGCCCAACTGGTACTCACCGGCGGCCAGGGCAGCACCGACGAAGCGGCCCTGCCCGGTCGGTTGAACTGGCAGTTGCGCCCCGCCTTTGTGGGTGCCCGAGTTCAGCTGACCTCCGATTGCTGCACGGCAGCGCCGATCAACGCGCGCGCATCGCTCCAATGGAACGGTGCGCTGATTGAAGTCGCAGACAGCCAAAGCCATTGGCCCGCGGCGATCCTGAGCGGACTGGGTACGCCCTGGAACACCGTTCAGCCGCAGGGCAAGCTCACGCTGCAAACCAAGAATCTCCAGATCGCCTCCAACGCGGGACGCATGGTGCTGCAAGGCAGTCTGCAACTCGATGCGCTGGAAGTCTCGTCCAAACTCTCCACTCTGCGCCCCATGGGCAGTTACCGCCTCACCGTGAATGGCGGCGATGCTCCGACGCTCGCGCTGACCACATTGGATGGCGCGCTGCTGCTCAATGGCTCGGGGCAATGGGTGGGCCAGCGCCTGCGTTTCACCGGTGAGGCCATGGCCGCACCCGGACGCGAAGCCGCGCTTGGCAATCTCTTGAATATCATTGGGCGGCGCACCGGCGACCGTTCCATACTCACCGTGGGTTGAATTTATGACTCTTATGCCTCAACACCGCCTGCGGACTGCTTTGCATTCCATCGCTGCCAGCACCTTGTTGCTGTGCGCTGGCATCTCCCTGCAAGCACTCGCGGCTCCGAATGGCGGCCAAGCCGGCAGCGTGCAGTCCAACGAGCCTGTCACCCTGAATTTCGCCAACGCCGACATCGAAGCGGTGGCGCGCACGATTGCCACCATCACCGGTCGCAACGTGGTGGTCGATCCGCGCGTGAAGGGCCAGCTCACCCTGGTGACCGACAAGCCCGTGCCGCCCCAAACCGCGTTCCAGCAGTTCCTGGCGGCGCTGCGCCTGCAGGGCTTCACGATCGTCGAATCGGCGGGTCTGTACAAGGTAGTCCCCGAGGCCGATGCCAAACTGCAGGCCGGTGGCGTCACCGTCACCCAGGGCAGCTCCGGCACCGCGCCAGGCAACGGCCAGATCGCCACGCAGATCTTCAAGCTCAACTTCGAGAACGCGAACAATCTGGTGCCGGTGCTCAGGCCGCTGATCAGCCCCAACAACACCATCAACGTGAACCCCGGCAACAACTCGCTGGTGATCACCGACTACGGCGACAACCTGCAGCGCATCGCGCGCATCATCGCGGCGATGGACGTCTCCAACGCCAGCGATGTGGAAATCATTCCGCTGCAACACGCCATTGCCAATGAACTCGTGCCGCTGCTGCAGCGCCTGGTCGACGGCTCGGGCGCCGCAGCCGGTACGGCCACGGGCGCCACTCCGGCGGTGCAGGGCCAAAGCGACAACTCCTATCGCACAACGATGCTCGCCGAGCCGCGCAGCAACGCCATCATCGTGCGTGCCGCCAATCCTGCGCGCCTCGCGCTGGTGCGTTCGCTGGTCGCCAAGCTCGATCAACCCACGGCGCTCGGCAGCTCCAAGGGCGCGGGCAACATCCATGTGGTCTATCTGAAGAACGCCGATGCGGTCAAACTCGCGACCACCCTGCGTGCCGCGATGGATGGCACGGGTTCCGGTGGTGGCTCGGGCAGTTCGGGCAGCAGTGGCTCGGCTTTGGGCACGAACTCGGGCCTGAGCGGCGGCCTGTCCAGCATGTCGGGCTCCGGCAATTCCGGCTCCTCGCAAAACGCGGGCTTGAGCAGTTCAGGCAGCGGCCGAAGCGGCATGGGTTCCGGCTCGGGCCTCGGCAACTCTTCCAAGGGTTCGAACGAGCCCTCGACCGGCGGACTGATCCAGGCGGACCCCTCCACCAACTCGCTGATCATCACCGCGCCAGAGCCGCAGTATCGCCAATTGCGTGCGGTCATCGACCAGCTCGACGGTCGCCGCGCGCAGGTGCTGATCGAGAGTCTGATCGTGGAAGTCAGCGCCAACAAGGTCGCTCAATTCGGCATCCAGTGGCAAGGTGTTCTGGGCAGTTTCGGCAGCACGCTGGGCGTTCTGGGCACGGGCTCTGCGATCACCGGGCCCAATATTCTCAGCTCCGCACTGGCGGCCATCACAAGTGCCCCGGGCTCCACAACCTCCACGCTGGGGACCACCGCTCCATCGGCAGGCATGAACATTGGCATCACGCCCCGCATCAATGGCCAGTACTACCTGGGCGCATTGGCCAATTTCCTCGAAAACACCGGCGACGGCAATGTGCTGTCCACGCCCAACCTGCTCACGCTCGACAACGAAGAAGCGCAGATCATCGTGGGCCAGAACGTGCCGTTCCCCACAGGCTCGTACGCCAACACCACGGGCAGCTCCACGGTGAATCCGTTCACCACGGTGGAACGCAAGGACGTGGGCCTGATGCTGCGCGTGAAGCCCACCATCAACGAAAACGGCACCGTCAAGCTCACGATGTACCAGGAGGTCTCCAACATCGCTCCGGGCACATTGAAGGACGTCAACGGCCCCACCACCAACAAGCGGGCGATCGAATCCACCGTGCTGGTGGACGATGGCAGCATCATCGTGATCGGTGGCTTGCTGCAGGACAACTACTCACTCAACCAGGACAAGGTACCGCTCATGGGCGACCTGCCGGTGGTGGGTGGACTGTTCCGCAATGAACAACGCACGCGCCAGAAAACCAATCTGATGGTCTTCCTGCGTCCCGTGGTGATTCGCGACACCGTCACCAGCGAAACGCTGATGATGGATCGTTATGAATCCATCCGCGCCCTGCAGCAAAACACACAGCCTGCGCCAAGCAACGTGATGCGTGCGGTATCGGACTCCGCCGTTCTGCCGCCGCTGAGTACCCAGGTACCCACCCCGGCCACATCGCAAAAGCCCAGTGCCGCGAAAAAGAATACGCCGGTGCCCGCACCGCTGATTCCCATCGCCACGGATCGCCCACCGGCGCCAACGCCTGCGCCCGCGTCGCAACCGACGTCGATCACCGAAGACCCGAGCTTCAGCCCGCAGTAATTGTTGTTGTTTCTTTTCTGATCGCCCATGCGCCACCTTCTCCCCTATACCTTCGCACGCTCGACCCAATTGCTGCTGGAGGACGATGGCCATCAACTGGTGCTGTGGCACGGCATGGCCCCGGACATGGGTGCCATGTCCGAGGTGCTGCGCAAGCACTCCGTGCACCAGCTCATGCAACTCGACAACGGGGCACTGGCGCAGCGCATCAGCGCCGCCTATTCGCAATCGGACTCGAGCGCGGCGATGGTGGTGAGCGAGGTCGAATCCGACGCCGATCTCTCACGCATGATGCAGGAGCTTCCTGCCGTCGAGGACTTGCTGGAATCCGCTGGTGACGCGCCCATCATCCGCATGCTGAACGCGCTGCTCACGCAGGCCGCGCGCGACGGCGCGAGCGACATCCACATCGAGCCCTACGAGCGCCACAGCAGCGTGCGTTTTCGCGTGGACGGCAGCCTGCGCGAGGTGGTGCAACCCAACCGCGCGCTGCACGCCGCGCTGATCTCGCGCCTGAAGATCATGGCCGACCTGGACATCTCCGAAAAGCGCCTGCCGCAGGACGGCCGCATCAGCCTGCGCCTGGGCACCCGCGCCATCGACGTGCGCGTGTCCACCCTGCCCAGCGCCCATGGCGAACGCGCCGTGCTGCGCCTGCTGGACAAGAGCGAAAGCAAGCTCAGCCTGGAAGCCGTGGGCATGGGGGGCCAGACGCTGGAACGCTTCACCCACCTGATGGCCCAGCCGCACGGCATCGTGCTCGTCACCGGCCCCACGGGCTCGGGCAAGACCACCACGCTCTACTCCGCGCTGCAGCGCATGGACGCCAGCCACAGCAACATCATGACGGTGGAAGACCCCATCGAGTATGAGCTGGCAGGCGTGGGCCAGACACAGGTCAATGCCAAGATCGACCTGACCTTTGCCAAGGCCCTGCGCGCCCTGCTGCGTCAGGACCCGGACGTCATCATGATTGGCGAAATCCGCGACTTTGAAACCGCGCAGATCGCCATTCAGGCCTCGCTCACCGGTCACCTGGTGCTGGCCACGCTGCACACCAACGACTCGGCCAGCGCCATCACGCGTTTGACCGACATGGGGGTGGAGCCGTTTCTGCTCTCGAGCTCGCTGCTGGGCGTGCTCGCGCAGCGTCTGGTGCGCAAGCTCGATGCCAGCGACCCGTCAGGCTACCGTGGACGCACGGGCATCTTTGAACTGTTGGAAGTGGATGACAAGATTCGCGCCCAGATTCACGCGCAGGCCAGCGAAACGCTGGTGCGGGAACAGGCGCTGGCCAATGGCATGTCGTTGATGCGAACCGACGGCGAGCGTCTGGTCGCGGCTGGCATCACCAGTGGAGAAGAAGTGGTGCGCGTGACGCGGGACTAGGCAGAGAGCCCCGCTGCGCACGACCTGTCAGGCGTCAGCTGCGCGCGGCGGCTTCCAGCTTTTTGGACGGCGAACCCGAAGATCCGCCACGGCTGGTGGTCTTCACCAGTCCGCGCTTGAGTTCCTTGAGCAGCAACACCATCTGGCGCGACGCGTGCTGGCACTGCTTGAAGGTCTGATCGGCGCGCGTGAACTCTTCCTGCTCCACCTGCGTGATCAGCTCCGCCGCCTTCAGATGGAAGTAGCGATTGCGCACCAGCAACATGCTGTAGGTCGGCAAATGGCCCAGCGCCTTGCCGCCCGCATCGTGCAGCCACGCGCCCAGCTCGGAGCTGCGCTCTTCCCGAATCACATCAGGACGCAGTTGCTCGTCGACGTTGCCCTCGAGCGCCTGCCAGAGCCACGGCAACCAGCGCTCGTGGCTGACGATCAGCGCCTCGATATCGAACTCCACCGACAGACGGCTGACCTCGTCGCCGAACGCGACCAGTTCGCTCGCCTGCAAAGACGGAACGGTCGACCAGTCTTCGGGCTGCTCGTTTTTGGCGCTGCGCTTGTCGGCAACTGGCGCCGGTGAAAATAAACGTTTAAGAAAGTCCATGTCTCTCCCTCCCTAGGTTGGAACGCATGGCAACCGATGGATGGCAAACCTTGACTACGTTGCCGCCCTAAACCATACCTTATCCCAATTGTAATTTTAATTCTCGTAAATAAACACTATCGATTCGTCTTGCTTTGTAAACTGCAAGAAAAGGTAAACGTGAGCCTACCGGGAGCCGAAGTCTAAAGAGTTAAATATTCCTTGCCTATCCCCCAAATAGGGTAATTTAGAGGCCGATCGCGGATCGTTAACATTAATTAACACTTGGATGAATGAAAATTTCCCTCATTCAACGTGTTTTATTCTTCGCTCGCACAATCTGTGAATGAGCTCATTCCCAATGCCTTCCCTCTCCATGCTTGATCTGGTCGCCGTTCGCGAAGGCGGCGGCGTGGCCGATGCACTCGCGATTGCGGTCAGCACGGCCCAAAAGGCCGAGCAACTCGGCTTCAAACGTTACTGGGTGGCCGAGCACCACAACATGCCGGGCATTGCCAGCTCGGCCACCGCCGTGCTCATCGGGCACATCGCCGGGAAAACCCAATCCATTCGCGTGGGCTCCGGCGGCATCATGCTGCCCAACCACGCACCGCTGGTGGTCGCGGAAGCCTTCGGCACCCTGGCCGAGCTGTATCCCCAGCGCATCGACCTCGGCCTTGGCCGCGCGCCCGGCACCGATGGCCCGACGATGCGCGCCCTGCGCCGCGACCGTGTCGAGTCCGAAGAAGACTTCCCGCGCGATGTCGCCGAGCTCGAACGCCTGCTCGGCCCCGCACAACCGGGCCAGCGCATCACCGCCGTGCCGGGTGCCGGCACCAACGTGCCGATCTGGCTGCTGGGCTCGAGCATGTACTCGGCCCAACTGGCGGCGGAAAAAGGCCTGCCCTACGCGTTCGCCTCGCACTTCGCTCCGCGTTTCCTCATGCCTGCGATCGAGATCTACCGCGCACGCTTCAAACCGTCCGCGACCCTCAAGAAGCCCTACGTGATGATGGGCGTGCCGGTGATTGCCGCTCCCACGGACGAGGAAGCGGTCTTTCTCGCCAGCAGCACCTATCAGCGCGTGCTCGGCATTCTCACCAACCAGCGCGGCCTGCTGCAGCCGCCTGTGGACCGCTTCATGGAAAGCATCGGCCCGCGCGAACGTGAGGCGATTTCGGACTTCCTGGCGATCGGCGTCGTGGGCGGCCCCGAGACCGTCAAGAAGGGCTTCCAGGCACTGGCAGAAGCCACCAACGTCGACGAGTTCATGCTGGTGAGCGATGTCTACGATCCGGCCCTGCGCCTGCGTTCGCTGGAAATTTCGGCCGCCGCCATCGCCAATTGACGGCGATTCGCGGTGCTGGCTGCCGCAGTGACACGGCAACCAGCTACCATCAGGGCATTGCGCCGTGAACTGCAGCTTGCGATTCACGGCGCGTTCATTCATTGAAATCAACGCATGCCCGCCTTTTCCTTTGAAGCCCTGGACGCCGCAGGCCAGACCCGCAAAGGCACGATAGACGCCGACAGCCCCAAAGCCGCACGCAGCCTGTTGCGTGCGCAGGCGCTGGTGCCGCTGGCCGTGGAGGCCCTGGCCTCCAACACGGCCGCCGGTGAGGCTCCGTCGCTCAGTCAGCGATTGCTGACGCGCCCGGTGTTCAACTCCAATCAGCTGACGATCTGGACGCGCCAGTTGGCCGGCCTGATCGTCTCCGGTCTGCCGCTCGAGCGCGCCTTGACCGCGCTGGCCGAAGAGGCCGACGTGGAACGCCAACGCCATCTGGTCGCCGCGCTGCGCGCCGAGGTGAATGCCGGCTCGCCCTTTGCCAAGGCCCTTTCTCAACACCCCCGCGAGTTCTCCGACATCTACTGCGCCGTGATCGGTGCGGGCGAGCAGAGCGGACACTTGGGCGAGGTGCTCGACAAGCTGGCCGACGACCTCGAAGAACGCCAGGCCCTGCGCGCCAAGCTCATGGGAGCGACGCTCTACCCGGCCATCGTGACCGTGGTGGCGATCGTCATCGTGCTGTTCCTCGTCGGCTATGTGGTGCCGCAGGTGGCCAACGTGTTTGCCGGAACCAAGCGCGCGCTGCCCATCCTCACCGTCGCGATGCTGGGACTCAGCAGTCTGGTACGCAACTACGGTTGGTTGATGCTGGGCCTGGTCGTGCTGTTTGCGATCGGCATGCGGGCCGCCTTGGCCCGGCCGAAATTTCGCAACGTGTTCGACGCATGGTGGCTCAATCTGCCGCTGATCGGCAAACTCGCGCGCGGCTACAACGCCGCACGCTTTGTCGGCACGCTCGCCATGCTCGCCGGTGCCGGTGTGCCGATTCTGAAGGCCTTGCAGGCCGCGGCCGAAACGCTCAACAACCAGGCCATGCGCGCCGATGCGCTCGACGCACTGGTGCTGGTGCGCGAAGGCGCACCACTGGCCTCGGCCCTGTCGCAGAAAAAACGCTTTCCGGGACTGCTCTCGATGTTCGCGCGACTCGGCGAACAGACCGGCCAGTTGCCCGTGATGCTGGAACGCGCGGCCAAGCAGCTCTCCACCGAAGTCCAGCGCCGCGCCATGCAACTGGCGACCATTCTGGAGCCGCTGCTGATCGTCGGCATGGGCATGATCGTGATGCTGATCGTGCTTGCGGTGCTGATGCCGATCATTCAGCTGAACCAGTTCGTGAAGTAACCCCAAGAGCCCCCAGGAAGCCAGAAAGCCCGCCATGCCCGTCACGCTGGATGATCAATTGGTCGTTGCGATTTCCTCGCGCGCACTGTTCGACTTCGAAGAAGAGAACAGCCTGTTCGACGCCGAAAATCCACAGGCCTACATGCAGCTCCAGCTGGAGCGGCTGAATACGCCCGCGCGCCCCGGCGTGGCGTTCTCGCTGATCAAGAAGCTGCTCGCCTTCAACACGGGCGGCGTGCCGCGGGTGGAAGTGGTCATGCTGTCGCGCAACGATCCCGTGAGCGGCATGCGCGTCTTCAACTCCACGCAGGCGGCCGAGATTCCTTTGCAGCGCGGCGTGTTCACCCAGGGCGGCCAGCCCTTTCGCTACCTGCGCCCGCTGGGCGCGCATCTGTTTCTCTCGGCCAACGCCGAGGACGTGAGCGAGGCCCTGCAGCTCGGCTACCCCGCCGCCCATGTGTTCACCGACTCCGTGAAGGCCAGTGCCTCTCACCCCCGCGAGGTGCGCATTGCCTTCGACGGCGACGCCGTGCTGTTCTCGGACGAGGCGGAGCGCGTTTTCCAGAGCCACGGACTCGAAGCCTTTCAGCGCCATGAGAAAGACAAGGCGGAGCTGTTGTTGCCCGATGGCCCGTTCAAACCCCTGCTCGCCGCGCTCAATCGCCTGCAGCAGGCAGGCAGCGAGAACATGCGCATCCGCACCGCGCTGGTCACCGCCCGCAGCGCCCCGGCGCACGAGCGCGCGATTCGCACCCTGATGAAATGGAACATCCGGGTGGATGAGGCCATGTTCCTCGGCGGCCTCGAAAAAGGCCCGTTCCTGCGCGAGTTCGAGCCCGATTTCTTCTTCGACGACCAGACCGGCCACGTCGCCTCGGCCGCGCGCCATGTCCCCGCGGGGCATGTCAGCAGCGGCGTCTCCAACCCGTAAACCAAGGTTCCGAACGGCTCGCAAAGTTGTGCAAATCAGCCCATGGCTGACTGCGCACTTCCAACAGGCGTGGCAGGATGCGGGTTTTCCGTTGTTGAAGTGCAACCTTGCACCGCATACCCGCCATGCTCGCCACACCTTCGCTGAACCGTTTTCTCCCTGCCGCCCTCACCGCCGTGATCGCGGCCACCCTGTCCCTGGCAGCGCCCTGCGCGTTCGCCGACGAACCGGCTGCGGCCCCAGCCCCCGCAGCGGCCGCCAGCGCACCGCTGAGCAAGGGTGAAATCAAGGCGATCAAGCAGTTTCATATGCTCGACTTCAACGGCGACGGCAAGCTGAGCAAGAAGGAAGTGGCCATCGTCCCCAAGCTCTACAACGCCTTCGACGAGGCCGACACCAACCACGACGGCTTCATCACGCTCGACGAAGTGCGCGCCTACACGATCAAATATCGCGCGGCTCGGGACAAAGCCAAGGGCGACGCGGAAGCCAAGCCGAGCGCCGTTCCTGCTCCTACTCCTACACCTACGCCAGCCACCGAAGCAGCGGACACCACAGAGAATTAAAAAAGGCTCTGCGAGTGCAGAGCCTTCGTCTCGACCGAGATGCGTACCCGCGTCGGAATACGGCAGGACACGCGCCGACAGTTCCCAGCCGCTGGGCGGTGCAACCATTTTGACCACGTCAAAGCAACAACAGCCATTCACGCATATAGTGCGCCCCTGACAGAAAAAGGATTGCACGTGACACGTAAAGATGCGCTGTTGGCGCTGACAGTGGTCTTTATTTGGGGCATGAACTTTGCCGTGATCAAGTTCGGCCTGCACAACATGCCGCCACTGATGCTGGCGGGGCTGCGCTTCGTGCTGGTGGCCTTTCCGGCCGTGTTCTTTGTGGCGCGTCCCAAGATTCCGCTGCCACTGTTGCTGGGCTATGCGCTCACCATCAGCTTTGGGCAGTTCGCGTTCCTGTTCTCTGCACTCCAATTCGGCATGCCTGCCGGCCTGGCCTCCGTCGTGTTGCAGGCGCAGGCGTTCTTCACCATCGTGCTCGGCGCGTTCGTGTTTGGCGAGCGCCTGCAGCGCAAGCAAATCGCCGGCATCGCGCTCGCCGTGGGCGGTATCCTGGTGCTGATTCAAGGCAGCATCAACGGACAGCATGTGCCGCTGCTGGGCTTCATGCTCACCATCGCTGGGGCGTTCAGCTGGGCCAGCGGCAACATCTTCAACAAGAAGATCATGCAGCTGCCAGAGCGCCCCGCCACCATGTCGCTGGTGGTCTGGAGCGGGCTCGTGCCGATCATTCCGTTCATGCTCGCCTCGTTGATTTTCGATGGCCCCGATGTGATGGCCAAGAGCCTGATCGAGATCGATCTGGTCACGATTTCTGCGCTGATCTACTTGGCGTTGCTGGCCACCATCGTCGGCTACGGCATCTGGGGAACGCTGCTCGGACGATACGAGACATGGCGCGTGGCGCCGCTGTCTCTGTTGGTACCGGTGGTGGGAATTGCCAGCGCGAAATTGCTGCTCAATGAAAACCTGAGCACGCTGCAACTCACCGGCGCAGCGTTGATCGTCGCAGGTCTCTACATCAATGTGTTCGGGCTGCGCCTGCCCGGAACACAAAAATAACGACCGAATCCGCTTACAGAAAGCGGCTTAGCAACTTGCGTGAGTGCTTGTCCATGGAATTCACGTCGGGGACGCTGTATTGCATGCCGTCGCTGGCGGCGATCAGGAGCTTGGTGCGGCCTTCCA
>CALMCS010000994.1 GCA_937862875.1 uncultured Comamonadaceae bacterium | reverse complement strand
CTCAGGCGCGTTGCTTCAAGATATCGAGTGCAACGTCGACGATCATGTCTTCCTGACCACCGACCATGCGGCGCTTGCCCAGCTCGACCAGAATGTCCACCGTCTTCAGGTTGTACTTGGCTGCAGCTGCTTCGGAGTGGCGCAGGAACGAGCTGTAGACGCCGGCAAAGCCGAGCGCCAGCGTTTCGCGGTCCACGCGCACCGGGCGGTCTTGCAGCGGACGCACGATGTCGTCGGCCGCGTCCATCAGCTTGTACAGATCGGTGCCGTGATTCCAGCCCATGCGGTCGATTGCGGCGATGAAGGCTTCGAGCGGTGCATTGCCCGCGCCAGCGCCCATACCAGCCAAACTGGCGTCCACGCGGTCGCAACCCTCTTCCACCGCGACGATGGAGTTGGCCACGCCCAGGCTCAGGTTGTGGTGAGCGTGCATGCCCGTTTCGGTTTCTGGCTTGAGCGTGTCCTTGAACGCGCGGAAGCGATCACGCACGTCGTTCATGCCCAGCGCGCCGCCGGAGTCGACCACGTAGCAGCAGGTCGCGCCGTAGCTTTCCATCAGCTTGGCCTGTTGGGCCAGTGCCTTGGGTTCGGTCATGTGGCTCATCATCAGGAAGCCGACGGCTTCCATGCCGAGGTGGCGTGCGTACTCGATGTGCTGACGGGACACGTCGGCTTCGGTGCAATGCGTTGCCACGCGGACCACGCGCACACCGGCGTCGTAGGCGTTCTTCAAGTCGTGAACGGTACCGATGCCGGGCAGCAGCAGCGTGGCGATCTTGGCGTGCTTGACGACGCTGGCCACGCCTTCGATCCATTCCAGATCGGTGTGCGCGCCAAAGCCGTAGTTGAAGCTCGAGCCTTGCAGGCCGTCGCCGTGGGCGACTTCGATCGAGTCGACCTTGGCGTCATCGAGTGCCTTGGCGATCTGCTTGGCGTTCTCGACGCTGTACTGGTGGCGAATGGCGTGGCTGCCATCGCGCAGTGTCACGTCGGAGATGTAGATTTTTTTGCTTGGATTCATTTGCTTTGTCTCCTGCTCAAGCGGCCACTGCGGCGGCAGCCAGCATGCGTTCGGCCATGTGTTCTGCGGTGCGCAAACCGGCGCTGGTCATGATGTCCAGGTTGCCTGCGTAAGCCGGCAGGTAGTGCGCCGCGCCTTCCACTTCCAGGAAGATCGAGGTCTTCAGGCCGGTGAGCGCGTCGCCCACGCCGGGGATGCGGATCGGTGTGTCGATGCGGTCGAACTGCACCTTCTGCTTCAGGCGGTAGCCAGGAACGTAGGACTGCACGGCAGCAGCCATTTCCTCGACCGACTTGGCGATCAGGTCTTCGTCGACCACTTCGCTCAGGGTGTAGACCGTGTCGCGCATGATCAGCGGCGGCTCGGCTGGGTTCAACACGATGATGGCCTTGCCCTTCATCGCGCCGCCCACCACTTCAATCGCCTTGGAGGTGGTTTCGGTGAATTCGTCGATGTTGGCGCGGGTGCCCGGGCCAGCGCTCTTGCTGGAGATCGAGGCCACGATTTCGCCGTAGTAGACCTTGGCGACGCGCGAGACGGCAGCCACCATGGGGATCGTGGCCTGGCCACCGCAGGTGACCATGTTCACGTTCAGTGCGTCGAGGTGATCCGAGCCGTTGACCACGGGGATGCAGTACGGGCCGATGGCCGCAGGCGTCAGGTCGATCATGCGGATGCCGGGCTTGAGGCTGCGAAGGAACGCGTCGTTCTTCACGTGGGCGCCAGCGCTGGTGGCATCGAACACGAAGTCGATGTCGGCAAATTCAGGCATGCGGGTGAGACCTTCGACGCCTTCGTGTGTGGTGGCCACACCCATGCGCGCGGCGCGCGCCAGGCCGTCGGAAGCGGGGTCGATACCGACCATCGCACCCATTTCAATGTTTTTTCCGTGGCGCAGGATCTTGATCATCAAGTCTGTGCCGATATTGCCGCTACCAATGATGGCGGCCTTCAGTTTTTTGTGAGCGTTAGCCACTTGACTCCTTTTCAGGGCAGCGCCCTGTGTTTGTACGGAAAGACAAGTGTAGGGAATTTTTTGGAAATTCTCAATAAGTGAATATACATCTCACATATTGAACATTTAAGAAATGAATCCCTCCTGACTACCGTGGTTCATCAGAGCGGATTTCAGGGGTTCCCGCTCCACGGCACAGCACTCACAGAAATACAGGGAAAAATGACCGAATGACTCTGTGTACAGATACTGCGCACACTCGCAACGACCCACACGGCGCGCATCCCTTGATGCCGATTGGGCATCCTGTGATCACAACTGTTTCACTCAGCGGGCAACGGACCTCCAGCGGGCCTACAATCGGCTCCCCTTACACAAGCTGACAGTGCATCAAGTAGCTAGCGTTGCGCTGTCGGCATTGCCTTCGCTGGAGACGCTTGATGTCCGAGAATACGGTCCCGACCCCCACTGACAAACGCGCCCAATTGCGCCGTGCGGCACTCGAATACCACGAGTTCCCGAAGCCGGGCAAGATTGCCATCGCTGCCACCAAGCAGATGAGCAATCAGCACGATCTGGCACTGGCCTATTCGCCAGGCGTCGCTGCACCCTGCGAAGAAATCGTCAAAGACCCGAACGCGGCCTTCAAATACACCGCACGCGGCAATCTGGTCGGCGTGATCACCAACGGCACCGCCGTGCTCGGTCTGGGCGATATCGGCCCGCTGGCCAGCAAGCCCGTCATGGAGGGCAAGGGCGTCCTCTTCAAGAAGTTCTCTGGCATCGACGTGTTCGACATCGAGATCGACGAGAAGGATCCGGACAAGCTGGTCGAGATCATTGCCGCGCTGGAACCCACGTTCGGCGGCATCAACCTTGAAGACATCAAGGCCCCCGACTGCTTCTACGTCGAGCGCAAGCTGCGCGAACGCATGAAGATCCCGGTCTTCCACGACGACCAGCATGGCACCGCCATCACCGTCGGCGCGGCCGTGATCAACGGCCTCAAGGTCGCCGGCAAGGAAATCGGCAAGGTCAAGCTGGTCGCATCCGGCGCGGGCGCTGCGGCGCTGGCCTGTCTCGGCCTCCTGGTCAAGCTCGGCATGCCGCGCGAAAACATCTGGGTGACCGACATCGCCGGCGTGGTCTACAAGGGCCGCACCGAGCTGATGGATGACGACAAGGCGTTCTTCGCACAGGAGACCTCGCTGCGCACGCTCGGCGAAGTGATCGCCGATGCGGACATCTTCCTCGGCCTCTCCGCCGGTGGCGTGCTCAAGCAGGACATGGTCAAGAAGATGGCGGCCAGCCCGATGATCTTCGCGCTGGCCAACCCGAATCCGGAAATCTCGCCGGAAGACGTCAAGGCCGTGCGCGACGACGCGATCATCGCCACGGGCCGCACCGACTACCCGAACCAGGTCAACAACGTCCTGTGCTTCCCGTACATCTTCCGCGGCGCGCTCGACTGCGGCGCGACCACCATCACCACCGAGATGGAAATCGCCTCGGTGTACGCGATTGCCGAGCTGGCCCAGGCCGAGCAGAGCGAAGTGGTGGCTGCGGCCTATGTCGGCGAGCAACTCGCCTTCGGCCCGGAATACCTGATCCCGAAGCCGTTTGACCCACGTCTGATGATGAAGATCGCTCCCGCGGTCGCCAAGGCTGCGGCCGAGAGCGGCGTGGCGCTGCGTCCGATCACCGACATGGAAGCCTACAGCGACCATCTGCAGACCTTCGTCTACGCCTCGGGCACGACGATGAAGCCGATCTTCACCGCCGCCAAGTCCGCCGCCAAGAAGCGCGTGGCCTACGCGGAAGGCGAAGAAGAGCGCGTGCTGCGCGCCGCCCAGATCGTGGTGGACGAGCGCATCGCCCGCCCCACGCTGATCGGTCGCCCCACCGTCATCGCCCAGCGCATCGAGAAATTCGGCCTGCGCCTGAAGGAAGGCCAGGACTACGACGTCGTGAACGTGGAAGATGACCACCGCTATCGCGACTTCTGGCAGACCTACCACCGCATGACCGAGCGCAAGGGCATCACCGCGCCCGTGGCCAAGATCGAAATGCGCCGCCGCCTCACCCTGATCGGCTCGATGCTGGTCCACAAGGGCGAAGTCGATGGCCTGATCTGCGGCACCTGGGGCCAGACCGCCCACCACCTGAACTACATCGATCAGGTGATCGGTCAACGCGCCGGCGTCTCCACCTATGCCTGCATGAACGGTCTGCTGCTGCCCGATCGCCAGGTGTTCCTGGTCGACACGCACGTCAATTACGACCCGACCGCCGAGCAATTGGCCGAAATCACCGTGATGGCCGCCGAAGAAATGATGCGTTTTGGCATCAAGCCCAAGGTCGCTTTGTTGTCACATTCCAATTTTGGCTCGACCAACCACCCAAGCGCAGTAAAAATGCGCCAAACGTTGGAATTGCTCAAAATTCAGGCACCGTGGCTGGAGATCGATGGCGAGATGCACGGCGACGTGGCTCTGGACAGCAAGGCGCGCGCCGCGATCATGCCGCACAGCACACTATCGGGAAGCGCCAATCTGTTGGTGATGCCCAACATTGATGCAGCGAATATTTCGTACAACCTGCTCAAGACGGCAGCCGGTGGCGGCATCGCCATTGGACCAGTCCTGCTGGGTGCGGCAGAGCCCGTTCACATCCTCACACCGAGCGCCACGGTTCGCCGGATCGTGAATATGACAGCATTGACCGTAGCGGATGCCAACGCCGCTCGATAACGCACCATCTCATAGCAAGTGCTAACTTTTGTTGTGGTTTGCTGAAAAAGCGATTGCCCATTTTTTGGGCAGTCGCTTGCTTTTTGCACTCCTTTGAGTCAAACTATTGCCTCGAAATTCCGGGTTAACCCGTAGTTTCCGAAAGGTGTTGTTGATGTCGAAGTTGGTGTCAAAGTTGATGTCTAAGTTGGAGTCTATGGCTGTCGCCATTCCGACTTACAAAGCAGGTCTGGCGTACGCTCTGTTGGCTGTGTGTTTGATGGCACCAGCCTCCTCCCAAGCACGCCGGCATGCCGTGGATCCGGATCCTGGTTCTACTTCCTCCGTTGTTGCCTTGGTCGAATTGCCGGCCCAGGCACGCACGACCTATGCTTTGATCAAAGAGGGTGGACCGTTCCCGAACGACAAGGACGGGTCGGTTTTCGGTAATTACGAGCGCCAGCTTCCCAAAGCCAAGCGCGGTTACTACCGGGAATACACCGTCAAGACGCCCAGAGCCCGCAATCGAGGGGCTCGGCGCATTGTCTGTGGCGGGGCACCCCGCACGCCCGACGCGTGCTTTTACACCGACGATCACTACGCAAGTTTCCGGGAGATCAAGGAATAAAAGCCACGCAGCCATTATTCTGCCGTTCCTGTAGGACACAGATGCTTGGCGAGAGCGCGTTATCGGCAGACAATTCCGCGTCCCACCCGAATTGAATCGAAACATTCATCTTTTTGTAGATATCTAACAAGAAAGAACAACGGAGATGGAAATGCCACTTCGTCACGATCAAGACAGCACCCTGCTTCGCGGGGTTCGTCCGAATATCGTCCAGTCAATCCGTGCCTATCGCATCCAGGACCTGCAAACTGCAGCTCTGGCGATGGGCAACCATTTTCTGTACGCCAATCTGGCGCATGCTCAGTCCAAGCAGGACATTCTCGATCTGATTGCCCAACAGTTCTTTTTTCCAGCGCATTTCGGCAAAAACTTCGATGCGCTGTATGACTGCATGACCGATCCACTGCACAAGTCCGGCCCACAGCCAGGCTTCATCGTGGTGCTCGAACAGATCCCCACGACACCCAAGTTCGACAAGGAAGCGCGTGAGCAATTGCTCGACATCTTCCGCGACGCGGCCGATTACTGGGCCGATCGCAAAGTGTCGTTCCGCTGCTTCTATTCTTTTCTGTAGCCCGTTCTGCAACCGTAGGCCAAGTGGAACGGGCCAGCGTGGCCGACAACGCCGTCAGCAAACCCAGCCGCCGGCGTGCGCTGGGCATTGAGATCGTTGTCGATACCTCCAGCGGCGAGATCATGCCCACGGACAAGCTGGTAGACGTTTCACCCCAAGCCCTGCGCATGAGCAGCCCGTTCAACGCCAGCTACTGGCGCGCCGCGGCCTGAAATTCGGTCGACTCCATCGAAAATGCCGTCAAAAGACGGCATTTTCAGTGGATGTCCGAGGCCCGGATCAAGATGCGGCGGCTTCGGGCGCCGCTGTGGGCTTCAGCGACAGTGCCAGTTGCACGTAATCGCTCACCGGCACCTCTTCGGCGCGGCGCTGGGTGTCGAATTCCCCGGCAAAGCCCCGCGCATCGAGCCAGGCGCCCAGCGTGTGGCGCAGCTTCTTGCGGCGCTGGCTGAAGGCGACCTGCACCATCTCTTCCATCAGCTTGACGTTCACCGGTGCCGGGTTGGCCAACGGCACCATGCGCACCACGGCGCTGTCCACGCGCGGTGGCGGGTCGAAGCTTCCGGGCGGCACGAACAGGAAGTTCTCCATCTCGTAGCGCCACTGCAGCATCACCGACAGGCGGCTGTAGTCGCTGGTCGAGGGGGAGGCCACCATGCGGTCGATGACTTCCTTCTGCAGCATGAAATGCTGGTCCTGAATCACATCGACATAGTTCAGCAGATGGAACAGGATCGGCGTGGAGATGTTGTACGGCAGATTGCCCACCACGCGCACGCGGGGAACGTTCATCTCCTGCACGACCTTGGCAAAGTCCACGCGCAGCACGTCCGACTCGATCACCGTGAGCTGGCCGTGGCTGCGCAGGCGCTGGGCCAGATCGCGATCCAGCTCGATCACGGTGAGGTGCCCAAGGCGTTCGACCAGCGGCTGCGTGAGCGCCGCCAGACCAGGGCCAATCTCGATCATCGGCTCACCCGCCACCGGGGCGATGCCTTGCACGATCGATTCAATAATGTGCGTGTCGCTCAGAAAATGCTGACCGAAACGCTTGCGCGCGATATGTTTACTCATTTAATTTAATGCCCGCCCGCTCCGATTCGAAAGAAATCATTGCGGCGGTTCCCGATATTCCACGTAAGCGCGTGAGCGCGTTTCCTGCTGCCAAGTCGAGTAAGCCTCTTCCAGCTTCTTCTCGCGCACCACGTCGCGAATCATTTCGCGCTGTTCGCGTTGCGAGAGTTTGACTTCGCGGCGATCGATCAATTGAATCAGGTGCATGCCAAAGCGCGACAGCACCGGTCCGCTGATCTGACCCGGCTGGAGCCCGGCCACGGCCTGCTCGAACTCGGGCACAAATCGGCCGGGACCTGCCCAGCCCAGATCACCACCACCCTGCGCGCTGCCGTCCTGCGAATACTCGCGGGCCAGCGACTCAAAGGTGGCCTGACCGCTGGCGATGCGGCGACGGTAGTCTTCCAGACGCTCCGCAGCCTGCTCTTCGGGCAACTGTGCGCCGATGCGCAGCAGGATGTGGCGCACATGCGCCTGCACCGCCACGGAAGGCACGCCGGTCATCGTGCGATCGACGACCTTCAGAATGTGAAAACCGGCGGGCGAGCGCACCGGACCCACCACGCTGCCGACGGCGGCCTTCTGCGTAGCGGTCACGAACAGCTCGGGATAGCGATCGGCGGTGCGCAGGCCCATCAGGCCGCCTTGCGCCGCGTCTGCCGCGTTGGAGGACTCACGCGCCACGGCGAAGAAGTCCTTGCCGTCACGGATCGAATCCACCAGCCCCTGGGCCTTGACGCGCTGCGCCTCGACCGCTTCGGCGCTGGCACCTTCCGGCACGGCGACCAGGATGTGGCCCAGATTGAGCTCGGCATTGGACGCCACCGCGGCGTTGCCGGCGGCGCTGCGCTGCTCGCGCAGGTACTGGTCGATGTCCAGCTCCGAGACCTTGACGCGGGCTTCCACGTCACGCTCGCGCAGGCGCTGGATCAGCATCTGGTTGCGCAACTCGCTGCGGAACTGCTCCTTGGTGATGCCGTCCTTCGCGAGTCGGCGAATCATCTCGTCTTCGTCGATCTTGTTCTGCTGCGCCACCGATTTGACGGCTTGCGACACGGCGAAGTCATCGACCTTCAGGCCAAACTCCTTGGCGTTCTGAATCTGGATCTTCTCCATGATCAGGCGCTCGAGGGTTTCCTTGGCCAGCAGATTTTCCGGTGGCAAGGCCGCGCCTTGCGCCTGCGCCTGGGCGCGCACGCGCTCCATGCGGATCTGCACGTCGTTGTTGGTGATTGGCTCGGAATTGACCACGGCCACGATGAAATCGGCAGCGCGGGTCACGGGCCGGCCATTGGTGTTGGCAGGCAATGTCACGTTGGGCGACAGGCGCGGGGCCTGTGCGCTGCCCGACGGGCGCAGGCCTTGCGCCATCGCGCCTTGAGGCACCGCAGCGCCCAGCAGCGTTGCAACAGAAACAAATCCCAAAGTCAGTGCACGGATTTTCATGACATCTTCAAAAGTAAATGGGCAGGCAATGCAGGCCGCTCACAGCAGCCAGTGCATACCACCATCGCGTGAATGGGGAGGTGCCGCAGCGTCATCATCAGTCGTACTGAGTGAATCGGCTTGGCGAAGTAACGTCTTCACGCAGCATCCGATAGCGCGGCACATTGCGCTGCAGGCTCTGCAGCGGGTTTGAGCCCAGCGACAAACGGGAGAATCCAAGGAATTCCACTTGGAACATCAACCGGGTATTGGATGAGACCAAAGTATTTTGCAATCGTTCCAGCACGACGCGACCAATCCAGCAGCAGCTTTCGTACTCCAGCCCGACGACGGTGTCGACGAACTTGCGGTCCTTCATGCTGTAGTTCAGGCGTCCCACGCTGTACCAACGGCCACTGCGGCTCGCATCGGTTTCGACCTTGCTGCCCCAGAGATCATTGAGCGGCCACTGCCAACCCACATCGAACTGCTCGCTCGGCTCGGAGATGAAGCCAGTGACTTCCTTCTGCAGGCGGTAGGCCATGCTGACGGTGCGGTATTTGCCCGGCGAATAGCGCGCGCCGATGGTGGTGCGGGTGGAGCGGCTGGTCTTCGGGTTGTACTGAACGATCGAGTCCAACGCCCATTCCGGCGTCCAGTTGATACCGGCACCCAGCAAGATGTCCGACCAGCGGTCATTGACGGGTGCCACGCCGGGCATGGTCACCTGCTGGTCGGCAAAACGCAGACGCTGGGCGACGCCCAGACGCACGGCCTCGGCACCGGTATCGGCGTCGAGCAAGCGCGTGGTCACGCCCAGGGTGAGCATGTTGTTGTCGGCAATGCGGTCGTTGCCGCCGAACGCGTTTTCCGTGTAGATCGACGCGAAGTTGAAGTCGTTGGGCGCCGTATCGTAGATCGGCAACAGGCTCTGGTCGCGGTACGGCGTGTAGCTGTAGAACGCACGCGGCTCCAGCGTCTGCAGAAAACTGCGGCCAAAGTAGTTGGCATCGCGCTCGAACACCAGCCCGCTGTCCAGACTGAACGTGGGCAGCGTGCGCGTCGCGGTGGTCTGGCCATTGGCCAGCGGCGCGTCGAACTGGTAGTTGGTGGTGTTCAACATCACCTTCGGGATCACAAATCCCGCGGGTGCCAGGAAAGGTCGGCTGATCTGCGCCGTGGCGAACGAACGCTCGGCGTTGGGCTGCCGGGTATAGGCGCGATCGGCGTGAAAGCTCGTGTAATCGGCGTCGATGCTGGCGTCGAACCCGCCCGCAAGATCCTGCGGGGCATAACGCCAATGCAGCTGCGGCATGCGGTCATACGGCGGCACGATCGGTGCGGTGACGTCCTGCAGCGTCTGCCACTTGAGCGTACGCACCTGCACCGAGTGGTCGCCACGCACCCAGTTCACCGAGGCATCCGCCGACAGCAAACGCTGCGTGAGCTGCGTGTACATGCCGGTCGGGCTGCTGCGCTGGGTGAAGTCGCGCCAATAGTTGTCGTCGCTGACCCGCTTGACGTCGATGTTCAGCCCCAGGCCGCCAATCGGCGAATCCAGGATGCCGGCGTGCTTCAGGCTGTAGGCCCAGCGGTCACGGTCGCGCAGCTGGTCGCTGGGCATGTAGACCGCCGACGCCGTGCCCTTGTAGGTCGGCTCGAGATAGCGGAACTCACCGGCCAGCGCCGCGCCCCGGCGCGACATCAGCATCGGCGTGATGGTGGCGTCGCGGTTGGGGGCGATGTTCCAGTAGTAGGGCTGCTCGTACTCGACGCCGCTGACCGTGTCCAGACCGATCGTGGGCGGCAGAAAGCCCGATTTGCGCTTGTCGGAGAGCGGGAAGGTGATACGGGGGACCGGCAGAAGCGGTATGCCCTTGAATTCGAGAATGCCGTTTTCGGCCGTGCCGACGTCTTCGGCGCGGTCCAGCGTGATTTTCTGGGCCCGCAGAATCCAGTCGGGACGCCAGGTCTCTTCGTTGGTGCGCTCGCAGGTCGTGTACGTGCTGTTGTAGACCACCGAGTGATCGGTGTCGATGAAGTCGACCCGCGACGCCTCGCCGTGACCGCCGGTTTCCAGGAAGCGGTAACGGGCGTCACTGAAAAATCCGGTGAACGCATCCACCTGCAGGTCCAGCAAGGTGCCTTCGTAGACATTGCCGGCGCGGTTGATGCGCACATTGCCCTCGGCCGTGGCACGGTCTTCCGGCACGTCGTATTCCATGCGATCGGCGCGAATCACGGTGTCACCGCGGCGCAGCTCGGCCTTGCCGTCGATGATCGCCTTGATGTCGGGCTGGCCCGTGACCTTCTCGCCGGTCACGAAGACGGGCATTTGCGGGCGCACATCGGCAGGAATGACTTCCTGGAGCATGGGCGACTGGCGCAAAGGCATTGCTGCCGTTGTGGTGGTTGCTGCAGGGCTTGTGCTGGTCGTGCTGCCGGTCGATGCCTCGGCGGCCGGCGCAGGCGCAGGGCTCGGAGCAGGTGCTGACACCTGTGCCTCGGCCTTCAGGGCCTTGGGAGCGGCTGTGGGGACGGCTGGCGCTGCGACTGCAGGCGCAGCGGCGGGCGGCGGCGTCTGAATCAGCGGCTGGGCCACCACCTCAGGGGGGGCCGCCACCGGTTGCAGCACCGTGGCGCTGGCGTCGGCCTGCGACACCCGGGTGGCGGCAGGCGCAGGCGCGGACACGGGTCTCGCTGCGGGCGGGGCCTCCGCCTGTTCTGGCCTGGCGGCCGGAGCGTCGCTGGCAAAGGATTCGGTAACCATGGAGCCGTCAGCGGCTTTCCATTGGACGATGGAGGGCGGCTGCGCATTGTTTTGCGCCAGCACGTAGCCAGGTGCGGTTCCGCAGAGCGCGGCAGCCACCAGTTGGGTCAGCAACCGACGCTCGAACCGCTGCACGCCGATCACAGGCGCGGCGGCACGCGCCAACTGGCTAGCGCCTCTAGAGGCTAGATGATTGGTAGTCTTCAAGTCGTCGGGCAAAGCTAGTCAGTCCATGAGGTCGGAAAGCCGGTGGCGCACACGAACATGCACCAAGTCTCAGCATCCGTTAGGCCGGGTTTGTAGAATCGGATTATCCATGAGCCAACCCATCCACCCCACACAGGCCGGCAACCAAGCCCCCTCCAATGCAGTTTCCTGGACAGATCCGGCGCGTCAAGCGCTGTTTGATCAATGGCTAGCGGCGCTCGCTTCCACGTTCGGACTGCTCCCCCATTCAGTGAGCACGGCCTCCGCAGATGCCAGCTTTCGCCGTTATCTGCGCGTGAAAAACGCCAGCGGCGCAAGTTTCATCATTATGGACGCTCCTCCTGACAAAGAGGATTGCCGTCCGTTCGTGCATGTACAAAAACTGCTGAAGGAAGCGGCAGTGCTATCGCCAGAAGTACTTGCATGGGACGAGCCCAACGGTTTCATGTTGATCACCGATTTCGGCGACCAGACGCTGATTGGCCTGCTCGACCCCGAAGCTCCGGCGAAGGCCAACGACTGGTATCTCCAGGCGGTGGACACGCTGATCGATTGGCAAAAGGCCTCACGCCCCGGCGTGCTGCCCGAGTACAACGACGCGCTGCTGCGCCGCGAGCTGCAGCTGTTCCCCGACTGGTATCTGGGCCAGCACCGCCAGGTCACGCTGAACGAAAAGCAGCAGGCCACGCTCCAGCGCACGTTCGACACGATCATCGCCAACAACCTGCAGGCCCCTCAGGTGTTCGTGCACCGCGACTACATGACGCGCAACCTGATGGTCACGCCCCAGCAGGAGCTGGCGGTGCTCGACTTCCAGGACGCGGTCTATGGCCCGGTCACCTACGACATCGCCAGCCTGCTGCGCGACGCGTTCATCAGCTGGGAAGAGGATTTCGTCATCGACATTACCGTTCGTTACTGGGAGAAGGCCCGCCGTGCGGGAATTGTCGGCGCGAACAGCGCTTCCGGCTGGGGCGCGGACTTTGGCGAGTTTTACCGTGCGGTAGACTGGATGGGTTTGCAGCGCCACCTCAAAGTGGCCGGAATTTTCGCGCGGCTCACGCTGCGTGATGGCAAACCCAAATATCTGGCCGATGCGCCGCGTTTCATTGCCTATATCCGCCAGACCGCAAGCCGCTACCGCGAGTTGACCCCGCTGCTGCGCCTGGTCGACGAGATCGAAGGCACCCAGCCGACGGTCGGTTTTGCCTACGGACGGGTCTAGACAGGTCTAGACGGATCTAGGCGGATGGAGGCGGATGCAACGCAAACGCCCCGGTCGAAGTTTTTCCTGTTCCCGAGTTCTGCAACCGCTCCAAAGCCTTGCGCACAGGCTTGAGCGGGCGCATTGGTTGTCAAGCACACATGCCGCGTTTTTATTGTTCATTGCCTCTCACGTCCGGCGCAGACATCACGCTGCCGCCCACCGCTGCACGCCACGTTCAGGTGCTGCGCCTGCAGCCCGACGATGACATCACGCTGTTCGACGGACGCGGCGGCGAATACAGCGCCCGCGTCACCCGCATGGGCCGCAGCGATGTGGACGTGCAGGTCGGCGAGCATTTCGCCATCGAACGCGAAGCCCCCGTGGCCGTGCACCTCATCTCCGGCATGCCGGCGAACGAGCGCATGGACTGGCTGATCGAAAAGGCCACCGAGCTGGGCGCTGCCAGCATCCAGCCGCTCGCGGCGGCGCGCAGCGTCGTCAAGCTCTCCGGCGAGCGCGCGGCCAAGCGCCAGGCGCATTGGCAGGCGATCGCGGTCTCGTCCTGCGAGCAATGCGGTCGCAACCGGGTGCCCGAGGTGCACGCGCCGCTGTCGCTCGCGCAATGGATTCAAAAGCCCCCCGAGGCCGCCCTCGCCCCCGACGCCAAGCGTCTGGTGCTGTCGCTGCGCGAAGGCAATCGCCCGCTGCGCGAACTGGTGGCCGACACGCCCAACGTGTGGATCCTGCACGGCCCCGAAGGCGGCCTGACCCCCGAAGAGGAAGACGCGGCACTCGCCGCCGGCTTTGCCCCCGCGAGCCTCGGCAACCGCGTGCTGCGCGCCGAGACCGCGGCCATGGCCTCGCTGTCGCAATTGGTGTTCGGGTAATGCGGATGGATCCAGACCTGTCCTCTGCGGCGATCGCGGAGGACGAAGCAGGCGTTGGCAGCGTCGGCGCGATTGCGGAGTTTTTCCGTGACGCGGATTCCGCGGGCGACTCTCCGTTGCTGTGGAGTCTCACCCGCCAACCGCAGATCACCCACGCGCTGAGCGGCCTGTTTCACGGCAACGCGGCGCTGGTGCAACTGCGCGTCTGGGTGTTTCTGCAGCTCGCCGCCCAGGGCAATGCCAAACTGCCGCGCGAACATATCGACGAGGTGTTCCACGCGCTGCGCCCCGAGGCGCTCGAGACCGTACTCAAACGCTTTCGCGAAGTCGGCCTGCTGGTGTGGGACGAAAGCCTGCGCAGCTATTCCCTGCCGGCGCTGGCCCAGCGCGTCGCCTCGATGCTCGCACCGCTGGCCAACGAAACCGTGGCCGAGGATGACGAGGGCGCAGAGCTTGCCGCGCTGCTCGGCCAGGTCGTTGGCGCGAACCAGCTCGGCGCGGTCGATGCCGGACAGGTCAAGCTGCTGAACGCGCAGCTCGCGCGCCTGCACGACGAGTTTGCCGACGCCATCGCCAGCGGCTCCGAGTTCCGCCTGCGCGAAGCCCGCAAGCGCTACGACCGCGCAGCGACGCTGATCGATCGGGCCTCCGAAACCATCACCGCCATCATCTCCAACTCCCACGGTCACATCGTGATGGAGCGCGCCGCACGCGGCATGGGGCAGGCGCAATCGCGACTGCTGGCCATGGCCAGTCAGTTCAACCGCGCCCTGCAACAGGTGGATCGCCAGCGCGTGACGCTCGGCACCACCGGCATCACCAGCACCGATGTGAAACGCTGGCTGCAATCGGCCCCCAAGCTGCACGAATTGATCGACGGCGCGGTGGCCCTCAGCACCTCGTTTGCCACGCTGGCCCCGCACGAGCTGCTCGACGTGACCGAGGCCGAATTCGAGCGCGACCGCCCCGCCCCGCCGCAGGACGAAGCGCTGCCCGAATCGCAGGTCGCGCCCGAGGGTTCGCTCAAGGCCGTCGCGCTGCCGTGGGAACTGCAGGACCTCAACACCATGCTGGCCGCCTGGGCCGCCGCCGGTGACACCACCCACACGGTCGCCGACATGTTGCTGGGCAGCAACCCGGCGGAAACACGCTATGCGCAGGTGGCCTACCGCGCACAGCTCATGCCGCTGCTCGGAGACCCGCAGGCCGAAGTGCTGCCCGGCGCGACCGGCGAATTCGCACGTCAAGCGTGGCGCGTGCAGTGGCTTGCCACACACAAACGCATCAAACACCCCCAGGTCGAACTGCTGAGTCAGGGAACGCTGGTGCCGGCCGGCACGGAATTTCCCCCGTCCGCCGAGCCCACAAAGGATACGAACGCAAATGGATGACGCCGCACTGTTGATTGCCGAGCTGCTGGCTCGCCGTTGGTTGCCGCGCAACCACCCGCGCGTCAAACGCGCACTGGTGGATGCGGAACTGTTCGCCTCGATCGAGCAACGCCTCGCGCAGGTCGGCCTGCGCTTCATGGACAGCATCTACGCCGACTACGTCAGCGTCGCCCTGCTGCCCACCGCGCAGCTCAGCGTGCTGGGCGAATCGGGACTGAACACCAACAACAACATCGAGCTGCCGCGCGACGCGCAGGCCCTGCTGGTGGTGCTGTGGGCGCTGATCATCCTGCCCAAGCGCGAGCGCCAGACCAGTCGCACCGAAGAGGCCGATCTGGGCCAGAACGACATGTTCCCCGGTGCCAAGCCGCTGCCCGTCGCACGCCTGGTGAGCCCTCTGATTTCGTACAAGGCCCTGCTGGAAGACTACGGCCCGCAACTGGGCAAGAAGCTGCGCCTCGACGCCAACCTGAAGCTGCTGGAGCGCCACGGCTTCATCACCCGCAAGCAGGATGAAATCGGCGAAGGCCCGCTGCTCGACGTGCTGCTCGACTACGACGTGCTCGCGCCGCGCATTCTCAACGGCGCATTGGCCGACGTGCTGGCGCGCGAACGCAGCGAGCAGGAAGCACTGGAGGCGCAGGCCGCCCGGGCCCTGCAAAACGCTGCCGCGAGCGATGCGCCCGACAACGCAGCAGATGATGCCGCGCCCGCACCTGCACCCGCATCCCTACCGGCCGCCGCGCCCATCCCTGTCGCCCAATCCAAATCCAAGGCCAGGGCCAAGCAGGTCGTTGCCGCCGTTGAACCAGACCCCGAGCCAGAACCGGAACCGGAATTCGCCGACGAGCCGCCCGCAGGCTCGTACGAAGCCTCCGTGACCGAACCCGAAATCGCCACCGACGTGGAGGCCAACATCGAGTCCGCGATCGATGATTTCGAGCTTCCGCCCCGCGACAGCGATGCCCCTCCCTCCCAGCCCAAAGAGCACTGATCACCATGTTCCACCTGCGCAATCTTGAACTGGTTCACTGGGATTACTGCCAGCGCGTGTCGCTGCCGCTGGACGCATCGATCATCACCATTGCCGGACCCAACGGCTCCGGCAAGACCACGCTGCTCGATGCCATGCGCACCATGCTCGGGCTGCGCTGCTCCTCGCCGCGCGACTACAAGACCTATGCACGCCACGCCGGCGCGCAGACCGCGTGGCTGCGTGCCGTGGTGGACAACAGCGCCAAGAACCGCCAGACCTCGAGCCGCCCCTTCGCCCGCCGCCTGATCTACACCGATCAGGTCACGCTGGTGTGCCGCATCGACCGCAACGGCGGCGACTGGCAGCGCCGCTACTGCCTGATCGAAGGCGATGTCAGCATCGAACAACTGCGCGACATGCCCGAGAAAGACCTCGGCTACATGGGCGTGGAAGCCTGGGGCCGCGTGCTCTCGGGCGCGGGTCTCTCGCCCGCGATTGCCCGCGTGCTGTCGCTCGAACAGGGCCAGACCGACCGCCTGTGCGAATTCAGCCCACGTGAATTGCTGCGCCTGGTGTTCGACGTGTTCGGCGATCAGGAGGTGCTGGACGCCTACGATCAGGCCCGCGAGCACCAACAGCAACTCGGCCGCGAAATGGCCCAGGCCGAGCACGAGCTCGACCACAGCCGCGCGCAACTCACCGAGCTGGCCAACCGCGTCAACAACTACAAGACCTGGCGCCTGCGCCTGGCCGAGCGCGAACGCCTGGCCACCGAAGTGCTGCCCGTGCTCAACTGGTGGAGCGAACGCGAATCGCTGGTCAAACAGTCGCGTGAACTGCGCCGCCAGAAAACCCAGCACCGCTCCGCGCTGCTCGAACAGGCCGCGCAGAACAAGCGCCTCATGCAACTGCTGGAGGAAAGCGCCGCATCGCAGGTGCAATCCGAACAACTGCGCAGCGAACGCGATCAGGCCCGGCAGGCTCTGGACGACGCCACGCGCCACGAAGCACCGCTCGAGAAACTCGTGCAGCGCGAAACCGAACTGCTGGCGCTGGTCGACAAGGGCAGCAACGCCGATGAGTTGCAGGCGCATCTGGCGCAGCTGCAGACGCAGGAATCCGCGCTGCAGGACGAACGCAGCGGGCTCCAGCAACGCCGCAAGACCGCGCAGGAAGCACTCAACGCGCTCGACGGCCAAAGCGTGCCACCGCTGCCGCCGGAGGTGCAAAAATTCCGCCGCGCGCTCAACCAGGCCGGCATCGGTCATCGCTTTGTGGCCGAAGTGGTCGAGGTGCTGGACGAGCGCTGGCGCCACGCCATCGAAGGCGTGCTGCGCGGCCACCGCTGGGTCGCGCTGCTCGACAAGGAGAGCGATCTCACCGAGGCCTACGAACTCGGCGAGCGCGAGCGCTATCGCCACTACATCGTCGAGCCCGGAGAAACCGCGCTCAAGGGCGATCCCGGCACGCTGCTCGAACACGTCAAATTCACCGCCCCCGTGCCGCGCTGGTTGGCGCAGCAAATGCAGCAACTGCGCTGCGTCGCCGATCCGCGCGAAGGCAAGCGCATGGGCGGCACCTGGATCACCCCGCAGGCCTACATGCACGATGGCCGCGGTGCCCGCTCGATGTGGGTCGACGCGCATGAACACCAATTCGGCGCAGCCGCCGTGCACGCCCGCCGCACCTCCGCCGAGCGCGAGGTGGCACGCATCGACGCGCAACTGGCACCGCTGCTCGACTCGCTGATGGCCTTGAAGCGCCAGATCACCGACACCCGCCGCGCCCTCGAAGGCCACAGCGCCGCCGAAGAACTCGCGCGCCGCAGCGACGAGTTCGCCCAGGCCCGCGAGGTCCTGCCCGCCGCCAAACAGGCCCGCATCGCAGCGGCTCAGTTGTGGCAACGGCTCGAGGTCGACACCACGCGCGCCCACGATCGCCACCGCGCGTCCAACGACGAGCACAAGCGGCTCGAGCAACAACTGCAACGCGCCCGCAGCGACACCGAACGCTCGGCCCAGGAGTGGACCGGTCGTCGCCGCCAGCAACTGGCCACCGTCGTGCGCAACCAGGCGCAGCGCGCGCAATTCCCCGCACGCTGGATCGCTCCCACCAAGATCCAATCGCTGGTCGACGAATACATCAACGAAGTGCAGGCCAAGCTGCGCCTGCACTCCGTCGAACTGGAGCTGGAGCAAAGCAACTGGGAAACCGATGAAACGGTGGAAGAACGCCACCGCCGCATGGACGTCACGGTGCGCGAACAAAGCACCAGCCTCGCCGATCACCAGGTCAAGAACGTGCAAGCCGGAACGGCCGTGCACAACGCCCGCGAAAGCTACATCGAAGTGCTGCGCACCACCGTGCGCCGCTACCGCAAGAACATCCAGGAACTCGGCGCACTCGCCGGCGTGGAAGTGGCGGCCGACCTGCCGCTGCTCGAAAACGACGACACCATCCTCTCGCAAGCGGGCCTCAAGGTGAACTTCGCCTTCGACGGCAAGGGCACCATCGGCCTCAACGACGGCGAGGCCTCCGGCGGACAACAGGTGATCAAGTCGCTGATTCTGCTGGTCGGTCTGCTCAAGGACGAAGAAAGCGGCTCCGGCGGCTTTGTGTTCATCGACGAGCCGTTTGCTCACCTGGACGTGCGCAACATTCAGCTGGTCGGACACTTTCTGCGCTCCACCCGCGCGCAATACGTGCTCACCACGCCGATCACCCACAACCTCGAGGTGTTCGAGCCCGCGGAAATCACGTTGGTCACCAGCAAGAAACCCAAGGGAGCCCGCTGGGCGCCCCCGATTGCCGTGGCCAAGCGCCGCGGCGAGCCGGAGCTCAAACCGCTCACGCCGTAAGCCCGACGGCAGGCCTTGAATCGCCCGATCGCCACCGCGTTCGGGGCGATTCGAGCGCCCTGGCCCGAAGGACAGAACCGGATATTGGGCGCGGGTCGGCCCAGCACGCGTACGATTGCGCCCATGAGCACCCAATATGAATCCCTCAAAGACGCCGACCTCTACCGCAACGCCTTCCGCGTGGAGCCGCCCGCCGAGCTGGGAGAACGCCAAATCACGCCGCGCAAGTCGTCGTTTTTCATCGCCCGCACGCTGACCGGCGCGACCGACACAGAAAACGCCGCCGCACGCGCCGCGCTGCTGGAAGCCAGTGCTGAATCGACCGCTACATCGGACGCGCCCGCCACCCCGGCAGCCGCCCCCACCCACATCCGCCTGCTGAGCCCCGGCCAATTCGGCCTCGTGCCGCACTGGGTCAAGTCCGCCTCCGACGCCAAGCTGCGCGCCTCCAAGCTGGTGAACGTCAAATCCGACAACGCCTCCACAGGAACCCCCTTCCGTGACGCGTGGCTCAACAACCAGCGCTGCATCATCCCGATGATGGCCTTCATCACCGAGGACTACCGCAACGGCCCCAAGGGCCAGCCCACCCGCATCGCACGCGTCGACGGCCTGCCCATGGGCGTGGCCGGCGTCTGGTCACGCTGGAAAGATCCAGAAGACGGCACCGAACTGCTGAGCTTCACCATCATCACCATCAACGCCAACGCCCACCAGCTGATGAACCGCTATCAGCAACCCGGCAGCGAAAAGACCATGCCGGCAATCCTCAACGAAGGTGCATACGACGCCTGGTTGGGCGCGAGGGCCGCGCAGGCCAAGGAATTCCTGCGCCCGTATCCGGCGCAGAAGCTGTTGGCGAATCCGGTCGAGAAGAAGGGCCGGAAGGATCCGCTGGGGTTGGGGATGGTGGTGCGCAAGCAGAGTTGAGTTGAGTTGAGTTGAGTTGAGTTGAGCTGAGCTGAGTGGATGTGAGCCACCAGGCGCTCACCCCATCACCCCGTCACCCCGTTTTGCGCACCAACGCATCACCGGTGATGGGAACCACGGATCAGCAGAACTCTTTTCGCTGCAAGCGCAGCGCGTCGCGGTCGATGCTGGCGCTGAGCAAATCCATGTCATCGGCGCACACTCCGTGTCGTCGAAAATGTGTTTTCCAGCGGTCTACCGTGCGCGCAACCTCGCTCACCAATTCGATAGCGCGGGCACGTTTGATACCAAAGTCGTTCAGCTCTGAAAGTGCGTTGTCGATACTCGAGTGCGCGCCCGCCGCACCCACCAGCATCGCCTGATAACCCATGTTCTGCAGCGTGGGCACCACGTCATACGCAGGTGTGAGTTCGTAGTACCCATCCAAGCCAAGGCGCACGCTGTGATTGCGCTCATGGTCATCCGTGTTGTCGATGAGGATGTTGAAAATCATGCGCTTGAATAGCTCTTCGCGCATCGCACTCTGACGATCTGGATGGCCCAGGCGCAACAACACGGTGGCCAATGCGCTGTAACTCTCCGGCAACTCCACGGCCCGCAGCAGGGTTCTGGCCGACTGGCAATGCAGGCGATAGTCACCCAAGCGATCAAAGCGCTGAATGCTCAACGCGTGGCAGGCCTTGCGATGTCGTTGCGGCACGGCCAATACGTCGGTAACGGCGACATCCATCCCTGCCTTTGCAGCCAGCGTCATCGTTGCGTGCTCCACCAACGATGTGTCCAGCGCATCATCGAGCTCGTTGAATTTGACGACCACTCGCTCGCCGCTGGGGATTTGCAGCAACGCCTTGGGCCGCGCACCGCCGAGGGTGACACCCGGCTGCACCAACCGCTGAATGTGTGTGGTGATGGGCGCTTGCGTTTGCACGTCTTCGATCGCCGCACTCAGTTGCCCCAGATCTCGCAGTTGCGGATACGGCCCCAAGTAACGCGGAATGTACTGCTCCGCAGACACGGAAATTCCGAGCGCGCCAAAGCGATCATCGCCCGCAAACAGCAGCATTTCGAGAATCGACAACCGCGCGGGTCTGTCGATGTGGCGAATGATGCGTTCACCCCAGCGATCGGGACGCGCATCGTCAATGGCACCCGGGGCACTGTTCCGCTCGCCAGCGGAAAACGACTGACCGGGTACCAGCGGCAAGTCTTCGCTCAGCGGAAAGTGCCACCAATGTTCGTCATAGGTGAACGTGGCGCAATCGGCCACCAACTGGGAGAGCCGCAAGGTTCCCACCAGCACGGGTTGCGCAGGATTCACGAGCGCCCAGACATAGAGCTCGTTCTGCGGAACGTAAGTGTGTGGATCGATACCTGCGGCACTCATTTGGATTTCGCGCCTGATGGTTGAAGCAATGCTGCCAGCCCCGCAGCAACGGCATTGGCCGCCTTCGCGGAGTTCGC
>CALMCS010000993.1 GCA_937862875.1 uncultured Comamonadaceae bacterium | reverse complement strand
GACGCCCACAATCACGCCATGCAGCGGGCCATGGCTTGTCGCCGCGTCGGCCAACGCTGCGGCCTTGCGGGCGGCATCCAGATCGAGATGTGCCCAGGCGCGCACGGCATCATCGCGTTGTTGCACGCGGTCGATATAGGACTCGAGCAGCTCGGAGACGCTCAGTTCTTCACGCGCGACCATGGCCGCGTCGGCGGATGCGGACAGCAGGCTGGGGGTGTCGGTGGGATGGTGTGGATGCATGTGATCTCTCGTGTCGGCGTTCACAGCAGCGGTGCTGCGGGCTTCTTCAAGGAATGGCCCCAGAGGCGTGGGCTGTCGTAGAAACGCACGTCCCATTCCTCGTCGATCTCGAGCGCGCCGTAACCAAACTCGATCGCCCAACCGCCGGGGGTGTGCATGTAGAACGAGGTCATGTGATCGTTGGAGTGCTTGCCGAGCGTGAGCACCAGTGGCACGCCCAATTCACGCACGCGGTCGTAGGCGCGGCCCACGTCGTCCATGGTCTTGGCTTGCACCATCACGTGGTTCATCGCGCCGGCTTCGGTGCCGTAGACCGGGTTCATCACCGCGAGGCTGTGGTGGCGCGGATTGCAGTGCATGAAGGTCACGCGGGCGATGTCCCAATGCACGTAGTCGCTGATTTCAAAGCCGAACAGATCGCAGTAGAAAGCGGCGGAGGCATCGACGTTGGCGGTGCCCAGCACCATGTGGCCGAGGCCCTGTTTACCCGTCAGAAAGCCATCGCTCACCTGGGTGGAGCGGAACACGGTAGGGTCGTCCACACCGCCAAAGTAAATTTCCAGCGGAACCCCATCGGGGCCGGTGCAGCGGTACATCTCGAACACGCTGCGCAGCAGGCACAGATCGGGGCTCGCCTTGGTCACTTCCTTGCCGCTGTTCTTGAGGCGTTCCACTACCGCCTGCAGTGATTGGAGTGAGTCCGTTTCCCAGCCGATGAAGCTCAGCTGGTCGGTCTTTGCGGGGGAAAACACAAATCGGTGGTGACGCCCGTCCATGCGGTACATCACTTCCTGGGTGCCTGCGACTTCGCGCCGCTGCATGCCCAGAACGTCGCCGAAGATGGTGTCGATTGCAGCCATATCGGCCACCGTATGGCCCAGATACCCGAGCCTTGCCACGCCTGATTTCATGTGTTTTCCCTCCGTCTTGATCGAGTGGTTCAGTGCTTGCGGGTCAGGAAGTCGATGACCACGCGGTCATGCTCTTCGGGGCGCTCCCACTGTGGCCAGTGCGCTGCGTCCTTGACGATGTGCACTTCCGAAGTCGGGAACGCATCGGCCATGGCGTAGGCGGTGTCGGGGCCGGAGATCGGGTTCTTCTCGGTCCACAGCATCAGCGCGGGAGCCTTCATCTTTCGCATGTCCGGTGCGCGGAACAGGTAGTTCGTGCACTCGGGTGCGAACAGGTGTTCGTAGTACTCGATGAGTGCATCGCGGGTGGTGGGGCGCGACCACAGGGCCAGACGCACGTCGATGATTTCGTCGGTCGTGCCGCCCAGAGGCATCAGCCATTCCATGCGCTTGGCGATGGTTTCACGGTTCGGGTTGCGCAGCGCGTTGATCGACGACTCACGCAGACCGGCCATTTCGCCGTTGCGCTCGGTGCCCATGTCCATGCCCCATGCGGTGTTCAGGATGATCTTGTCGGCACGCTCGGGGAAGCGCAGCGCGATGTCCATGGCAATCCAGCCACCCAGCGATTCGCCTTCGAAGTGCGCCTTCTGGATGCCCATGGCATCGAGCAGCGAAAGGATCTGGTCGGTGAACTGCTGGCACCAGTTGCCCTCGTTGAACTTGGGGCAGGAAGACAGACCATGCCAGATGAAGTCGGGAATGATCACGTGAAAGTGCTGCGACAGACGCTCCACATTGCGCGAAAACGCTTCGGCGTGGCCGCCACCGCCGTGCATCATCACCAGCACGGGGCCCTTGCCGGCTTCGACGATGCGGGTGCGGTAGGTGCCGTGGTCAACATAGCGAATCTGCGCATTCAGCAGATCAAGATGGATGCCGTTCATATGAGTCGAGTCCTTTTCAGTTTGTGGGTGGATAAAAGTAGAGTGCGGGATAGGTGTGGGTGTTCAGAGATCCAGAGTGAGACTGGTGCCGCAGGCGCGTGAGCAGCACACCGCAATCTGCAGTCCTTCGTCGTGTTCCTGGTCGGTGAGAAACGTGTCGCGGTGATCGGCTTGACCGTCGAGCAGGTTGACGATGCAGGTGCCGCAAACCCCTTGTTCGCAAGACGATGGAACGTTCATTCCGCTTTCCTGCAGCACGTTCAAGATCGATTTGTTGGCCGGCACGCTGAGCTCTTTGTGGCTGCGTGCCAGCTTGATCGTGAATTCTTTTTCGCCCTTGGCGATGAAGGGGCCGGGCGTAAAACGCTCGGTGTGAATGACGCTGTCTTCCCAGTGGCCGCGCGCACCTTCGAGCACGTGATCCATGAAGCCGCCGGGGCCGCACACGTAGAGGTGCTCGTCATCGCTGTGATAACGCTCTCCCAGTGCGCGAATATCGAACTTGGGCAGGCTTGGGTCATCGTCGACATAGAAGACCACTTGCCGTGCAAACGGGCTGTCCTTGAGCTGCTGTGTGAACGCCGCACGGTCGCTGGTACGCACGCAGTAGTGCAGCTCGAACGAGCGACCCTCTTGGTGCAGGCGCAGTGCCATCGACATCATGGGCGTGATGCCGATGCCGCCCGCGATCAACACGGAGTGATCGGCACTGTCATCGAGCTTGAATGCGTTGCGCGGTGCGCTGATCGTGACCTCGTCACCGGCGTGCAACTGCTGATGCAGCTGTTTGGATCCGCC
>CALMCS010000992.1 GCA_937862875.1 uncultured Comamonadaceae bacterium | reverse complement strand
TCTTCCGATCTCTTCGACCGCGGCGAGGCCGTGGCGGGGCGGGTCGATATGAGCCGCGGATATTGAGATTGAATCGGGCACTGCATGGAAGCTTGCAGTGCAATGAACATTACAGCGCCGGTCGCGCAGCCCACTTCGATTCGTTGTTGAGGTGCACGCGACGGGCCGATTGACAGAAAGAAGACGGACCACCATGACACTCTCCTCCCTCATTCCTTCCCGCGTCAAAATCGTGGACGTCGGTCCACGTGACGGTCTTCAGAACGAAAAGACGCCGGTCCCCGCCAGCGTGAAAATCGAGCTGGTCCATCGCCTGCAGGCCGCGGGCCTGAAAGAAATCGAGGTCACCAGCTTCGTGAGCCCCAAGTGGGTTCCGCAGATGGGCGACAACACCGAGGTGATGGCCGGCATCGCGCGCCAGCCGGGCGTGGTGTATTCCGTGCTCACGCCCAACATGAAGGGTTTCGAGGCGGCCCTGCCGTCCAAGCCCGATGAGATCGTGGTGTTCGGCGCGGCGAGCGAGGCGTTCAGCCAGAAGAACATCAATTGCAGCATCGCCGAAAGCATCGAGCGTTTCGCGCCGGTGGTGGAAGCCGCGCTGGCGGCCGGCATCGCCGTTCGCGGCGCGATGAGCTGCACCGTGGGTTGCCCGTACGAAGGCGAGATCGCTCCCGAGCGCGTGGCCTATCTGGCCGGCCTGATGAAGCAGATCGGCGTGCAGCGTGTGGACGTGGCCGACACCATTGGCGTGGGCACACCGCGCAAGGTGCAGGCCGCGATTGCGGCGACGCTCCAGCATTACAGCGTCGACCATGTGTCCGGCCATTTCCACGACACCTACGGTCAGGCGCTGTCCAACACCCTGGCGGCGCTCGAGATGGGCGTGTGGAACTTCCAGTCGTCCGTGGCGGGTCTGGGCGGTTGCCCGTACGCCAAGGGCGCGACCGGCAATGTGTCGACCGAAGATCTGGTCTATCTGCTGCAAGGCATGGGCATCGAGACCGGGATCGATCTGGACAAGCTGGTCGATGCCGGCGCCTACATCAGCGAGTTTCTGGGTCGCAAACCCAATTCGCGCGTGGCCACCGCCATCCTCAACAAGCGCGCGGGCTGAAGCGGCATGTGTGGATCTGAATTGCACGCGCTGCCGGAAGGCGTGCGCCGCGTGGCCGAGATACTCGAGGCCCAGGGCCACGCCCACGCACCGCGCATGCTGAACGATGCGGCGCGTACGGCGCAGGAGGCGGCCGATGCGCTGGGCGTGTCCGTGGGCCAGATTGCCAAGAGCATCATCTTTCGCCGCAAGATCGACAATGCGGCGGTGCTCGTGATCACCTCGGGTGATCGGCGCGTGGACGAAAAGAAGGTCGACGCCATCGTTGGCAAGACGGGCAGGGCGGACGCGGAGTTTGTGAAGACCATGACCGGCTTCACGATCGGCGGCGTGTCACCCATCGGCCATGCGACCAAGCCGGTCACACTGATCGATCGCGAGCTGTTTCGATTCGAAGAGATCTGGGCGGCGGCGGGGCACCCACATGGCGTGTTCCAACTCGCTCCCCACGATCTGGAAAAACTCACTGGCGCACCTGTCGCCGACGTTGTGAAAGTAGAAGAAGCATGAGTGCAGAGAATGCCTTGCTCGAAGCCCGAGCGCTGCAGATTGCGGCCGCGGGTGAGTTGGATATCGATTACGAAGGCGTGGTCAGCTCGCCTTGCGTCAACGTGTGCAAGATGACGCCCGATCGCAGCTACTGCGAAGGGTGTTTCCGCGCGCTCGACGACATCCGCATCTGGTCCAAATCCGATGCCTCGATTCGTCGCCTGATCTGGCTGTCGGCGCTTGAACGCGCAGGCATCACCCTTCCCGCAGTCACCTCCAAAGCCGTTTCATGAAGCAAATCACCTGCTATCTGGATTTTGTGTCGCCGTACGCATGGCTGGCCTTCGATCAGGCCCCGCGCACGCTCGAAGGCCTGAGCTACCAGCTGCGTTACAAACCGGTGCTGCTGGGCGCGCTGTTCAAAAGCCACAGCAATCCAGGTCCCGCAGGCATTCCGCCCAAGCGCGAGTGGGTCGAGCGCCACACGAGCTGGTTGGGCTCTGCACAGGGCTGCGGCCTGCAGATGCCGCCGCAGCATCCGTTCAATCCGCTGCCGCTGTTGCGGATGGCGCTGGCGTGCAGCGATGACGGCTTGATCAACCGGTTCACGGCCGACACGATCTTTCGCCATGTCTGGCATGGTGGCCTGGACCCCAATGATGCGGAGCGTCTGGCTGCGCTCAAGGTCCAGTTGCGCGATCAGATTCGCCCCGACTCCGATGAGCAGGCCAAGGCCTTTCTGCGGGCCAACACGGAGGAAGCCACGGCCAACGGCATCTTTGGCGCGCCGATGTTCGAGGTCGATGGCAAATTGTTCTGGGGTCTCGACGGCCTGCCCATGCTGCGCGCGTATTTGGATGGCGATGCATGGTTTGCCGGCGGCGAATGGGATGCGGCTGCGCAACGACCGTCCGGTCTCGCATGAAGTTGTGCTCTATTGAGCGTTTCCGCCTATAACCCGTACAAATGTACGCCGCAGTAGCAATTGGCAACCCGGTGTATTTGTGGTTTTGGCTATCTTCCCTCTAAAATGCCCGTGCCCATGCCAGTCGCGCGGGCTTTTTCATATTTAGGATTTTCATGAAGAGCAATGTTATTGCGCTGGCTATTGCTGGCGTCGCGTCAATGTGTGCAATGAATGCACATGCCATTCAAGAACTGTCGGGTGCCGAAGCCGTCACTCTGCAATTGAGTGAGTCTGGCGCGGGCCACATGTTGTTGGTGCCGTACTTCAGCACGCAGAACGGCAATGCCACGCTGCTGTCGCTCATCAACATGGATGAAACCAACGGCAAGGCCGTCAAGGTGCGCTTTCGCGGCGCGCTGAATGGCGACAGTGTCTATGACCTGCAAGTTTTCCTGGCACCAGGCGACACCTGGACCGCCAACGTGAGCCAGAACGCGGCCGGTCTCTCGTACCTCACTACGGCAGACAACAGCTGCACCAAGCCAGCGGCAGCGATCGTGAACGCGACGCCGTTCTCGATGGCTCGTCTGAACCCCAACGATACTGCCCTCGAGCGCGCGAACGGTACCCGCGAAGGCTATATCGAAATCATCAACATGGCTGACATCCCACCTCAGCCTACAGGCGTGTTCCCACTGATCACGCACGCTGCGGATGGCAAGGCCACCTGCGCCGACACCGCGAGCAACAGTTCGTGGACCGCTCTGGATGTCGACATGCGCAGCGAAACCGCCATCGCCTCCTATGGTCTGGCACGTCCAAGCACCGGCCTGGCAGCGAACTGGTCGATCTTCAATGTGCCAAAGGCACTGTCGTGGGGCGGCAACGCACTTGCATTCGATGCCACTTCCGTGGACATTCCAGTGCGCGGCAACGTGGCCTACTTCCCACAGTCGGATACCCCAGCGCCAAAGGCAGCCCTGTACTCGGCCGACCCACTGTTCGCCGGCAACACAGCCCAGCCATCCATCGTGGCGGCCAGCATGCGTGACCTGCCAGACATGTCCACGCCTTACCTGAATGGCGTGGTCAACCCGTACGAACAAGCCAAGATCATTGCGGACGCTCTGTCCGTGAAGTCCGTGGCCAACGAGTTCTGGACCGACAAGACGATCGAAGCATCGACCGACTGGCTGTTCACTGCTCCTACCAAGCGTTTCTCTGTGGGCGTGGACTACAAGTCCGGCGCTACCGCTGCCGTGTTCAATTCGTCGCTGAGCCGCAATTTCAACGCGTCCAACATCGTGGCTACCGATCGCGCGCTGTGCGTTGCGACCGGCAAGCTGAGCGTGCGTGACCGCGAAACTCTGGACGGTTCGGCTGCTGATGAAGATCTGACAAGCACCAACTCGCCGAACTCGTTCTGCGGCGCGACCTCGGTTCTGGGCTTTGGTGGTGAAGCGGACGGCATGTCGCCAGTTTTGTCCGCCAACGTGGCGAACCAGAACATCAAGGTTGCTGCTCAAAATGGCTGGTTCAAGATGGGTACGCTGGCCAAGAATTCGGTCGGCATTCCTTTCATCGGCCTGGCGTTTGCGCAAGCCTACAACCCACAAGTTTCCGCAGGCACCTCCGGCAACTTCGGCGTCACATGGCAACACCGCATGTTCCGCCGTTAATCTGATCTCTAGTCAGTAGAAAACACTGGTCGCTTGCGCGGCCAGTGTTTTTTTTTGTCTTTTCGAGAATATCGGGGTGGGTTGAGTACTGTGGCGAACGGACTGACAGTGCCGTGTTTGGCAGTCTTCGTTTTGAGATGACGAGAATAGGTCGCTATGCGTTGTT
>CALMCS010000991.1 GCA_937862875.1 uncultured Comamonadaceae bacterium | reverse complement strand
CGGTAGGCGCTGAGTCAAACAGATAGTCCTGCCCGCTCATTTTGCCGCTCGGGCTTTTGCGCGGCGTGGTCGTCAGATATCCGTTTGTTCGCAGCTCGCGCAGTGCAGACTTCCAGCCGTGCTGCGATAGCGCGAGCATTTTCTGTGCATGTGATTTGTGAACGATCCAGTCGTCGGGACGACAGGCAAGCCAAGCACCTAGTCTCACCGCCGCGTGACTCAATCGAGCGTCTTGCAGCAGATCGAGGGGAATTGAGCAATAGCGCCTATTTTTGTGACGCAGTATTACGTCCGTCATGCTGAGTCTTTCTCAAGCAGTATTCGGTTTTTGCGTGGTCTTCCACGTGCTTGTTTAACCGTCTGTTCTGACGCTTCGCTCGATGACCCTTTTCGAAGCCATGCGATAACGTCCACCGGGATCCAGAGATAGTATTTTCCAACGCGTCGCGCGGGCGGAGGAAGCTGATCTGGCCTAGTTTTTAGCAGCCGGTGAAGGACGGGTTTTGACTTTCGAAGGACGGCGGCTAAATCGTCCGTGTCCCAAGTGATTTTTGCTTCTAGCATCGTTTCACAGCGCCACCTGGCGCTGCCTCCATTGTCATGTCGCACCGGGCCGCGGGTGGCGAATTTCGAGGACGGGGCCTCAAGCGGCTTTAAGCCTCACACCTTTTCGGTCGCCCTGATTCTCACCATCGGAATAGTGAGGCTCGCAGAACGCGCGGCAATCGACTGTGCTGAGCTTGCTTAAACTCCGCGCGAAAATTTTTTTTCGCTTCACGACAATGGAATGCACGGGCAACAGCCCGTGCAGTGCTAAGACTTTAACGGCCGCGCAACGTGTCTGTCAAGCCACACGGGCACGTGAAAAAAATGTGAGAAAAATGTGCGGATGCCAAAGTGCTTTTACGTGTTTGTAAAGCATCGAAAAACATCATGCAACATCGTATCTTGTTGATTTTATTGATGTTATTGGCCTGCCCAGAGGGACTCGAACCCCCGACCTATTGCTTAGAAGGCAATTGCTCTATCCAGTTGAGCTATGGGCAGTTTGTTTTGGCGCTTGGTTCGCGTGAAGCGTACGAAGCTGAAGATGGACGGCTTGTTTGTCTGTCTATCAACCTATCTATTGGTTTGCCGTGCGCCGATGGTTGAAGTCGGCGCAACCACGAATCATACCTGTGCCGTAGAGGGGTTGTGGCGTGTTGGGGAATGTTTCGTCATGAAAGGCGCTGTCTCTGGGGTGTTGCCGTGCCGATGGGGTGGTGCAGAGGGGCGTAAAAAAGGCCGCCTGCGTTGGTTCGCAGGCGGCCTTTGTGTTGGTGTTTCCTGTGGGGAAACCAGAGCTGGAATGAAAAACCGGAACGGTTTTTCTGGCTCAGTCCTTTTCGTCGAAGACCAGCGCCGGCACGGTCATGATGCGGGCGATGGAGCCCAGGTCGTCGATGAGGTGGTTGGCGAAGAAGCTGCTCTGGGTGTCGGGCTCGAGCGCTGCCACCACGAGGTTGGCCAGGGATTGGTTGAGTGGGATGTAGTAGCTGCCTTCGGGGATGTCGATGGCGCTGCGTGTGGGGGTGATGCTGACGCGGGTGATGGGGCCGCCGGGTCCGGCGACGGTGCCGCGTACGTCTGGGCGGTCCATGGATTCGCGGCTGTTTTCTGTGTAGGTGTCGGCCAGGACGTTGCCGGATTCGGCCACGCGCATGACTTGTACGCCGAGCATTTCGAGGCGTTCGACCGCCGTGGCTGCGCTGGCCGAGAGCCAGTAGCCGCAGGGGCGCGGGCGGGTTTTGAGGGTGCGCAGGTGCAGGGAGGAGTTCCAGTCGACGTTCTGGATGAGATCGGCACCGGTGTTGGGGTCGAGCATCGCGATGTCGCGCTTTTCTGGGGTTTGGGCGGCCTCGATCACGACGTTGCCTCGGCAGGCCTGCGAGGAGATGTCGCGGGTGACGAAGGAGCGTACCTGTTGCAGCTCGGACGCGCGGTCTGCCGTGGTGCGCAGGGCGCTGCTGATGGCGGTGACCTGGGCGTGTACACGGCGCTGGATGTCGGTGTTGCCGATGCCTACGCCGCGGGTTTCGACGAGCAGGCTGACGGCGTTCTTGAGGCCGTTGACGTTGCGGCCGGTGTCGGGCTGTGCGCCGCCCATGGAGAGGCGTCGGTCATTGAGGTCGGTGGAGGTGGTGTAGTACCACTCGGATGTCAGGCGTTGGTTGTCCAGCGCTTTGCGGATCGGCTCGAGGTACCACTGGGTGGCCGCCTTGGTGACGAACTCGGGTTCGTTGGCGGTGGTGGCGTGCTGCACCAGTGCATCGAAGCGCTGGATGGCGTTGAATTTCTCGAGGTAGCGACCGACGACGGTGTATTCGTGCGAATCGATGACGGCCACAGGGCGGTAGAGGTTGACCAGTTTGGCGAGCGCCTGTGCTTCGGGGGTGTTGAGCAGCAGGTGGTCGCGGTTCATGTCTGTGCCGTTGGCGGTGACGCGCTGGCCGGCGTCCGCGCCGTCGGGATTGGCACGTGGAACGATCACCACGTTGATGCGTTGCAGCAGGGGCTCGAGCAGGCCTTCCGAGAGCTCGCTGGCGATGACCATGAGGGCCTCGGCGCCTGCGGGCTCGTCGCCGTGCTGTTGGCCGATCAGCAGGATCGTGGGGCGCTTGGAGTTGTCGAGGGCGGTGGCGTCGGAGCCTTCCGCCTGCGTGAGGACCAGGGCCTGCAGGGGGACACCGCGTTGCGAGGTACCGAGCGAGATCACGTCGGCGTGCGTGGGGCGCTTGGCAGCGCTGGAGAGGCTGCGCAGCCAGTCGGCAAGTTCGCTGTTGGTGGTGAAGGCGCGGCGACCGGTGGCCAGGCCTGGGGTGTCGTAGCGCACTTCGGGGGCCGGGAAGCGTGCGGCGACCGCGGGGCTGTAGGGAAGGTCCGCCGCAGGGAGTTGAGCGCCGGTGACGGCTTCAGGTGAGATGGGAGAGCTGCCAACCGGGGCCGTCTCCACGCTCTCGCGCTGCGTGCCGAGCGGCGGGGGGACCTGACGCGACGACTGCGTTGTGGGCCGAGGCTGGACCTGCGGTTGGACGGTTCCCGTAGGCTGCTGGCGCTGTGTGGTCGGCCACGGCGGCAGCGGTGTGCTGGCGCAGGCGGTGAGCAGGGCGGCAGACATCAGTACGCCAAGCCGCAGTGAGAGCTCAGCGGGCCGCTTCGTCGTGACGGGCTGTGCAATAGGGGGCAATGTGGTGTGCTGTGTCATGCTGATGGGGTCGTTATCGGACCTGAAAAAGACCTGAAAAACTTGTTGTTGTCCGTCGAGATGTTACCCCGCGACGATTTGTAGTTACACACCCTGCGTGGGAATGGCTATGAAGTCGCGGCGAAGTCTCACAAGAAGCCGTTGTTTCGCGGCTAGGAATCCGGGTATTCCTGAGGTGTGGGGCTGCCCAGGGATGGACGGCGATGGACAGCGTTTACAAGTGGGATGCGTCGCACATGGAAAAAAGCCCAGCGAAAATCGCCGGGCCTTTTGAATTCTAGCGTTGCGCGCTGTCGAGTGGATCACTCAAAAACGCGTCAACGCGGTGCGCAACCTTTGTTGGCAATCAGCGGCTTCCGCCACCGCCACCGAATCGGCCGCCACGGTTTCCACCGCCGCCGCCGCCAAAGCCGCCACCACCGCTGCCGCCACGTGGGCCGCCGCTGTTGCCGCCGCCGAAGCCGCCACGGAAACCACCGCCGCCGCGACGACCGCGATCGGCCATGCTGTCAACGCTGGTGCGCATTGGATCGGGCTGAGCGCCACCGGCGCCTGCACCGGCACCACGGCCGTGGCGTGGGCCACCGGCGTGGCCGGCTTGTGTGCCGAGGTGGGCGTTTTCGCCGCGCGGCTGGCTGTCGTCAAAGCGACGAGGGCCGCCATTGCCGCCATTGCCGCCGTTACCACCCGCATTGGGGTTGCCGCCACGAGGCGCGCCGCCCTGTGTGCGACGAGCGCCATTGCTTTGCAGTGGCTGGCCTGGACCGCGACGTGGGCCCTTGCGCATGCCGTTGTCGTTGCCGCCGTCGAACGATGTGCCATCGTTGCGGGGTTCGCTGCGACCTTCGTTGCGACCGTCAAAGCGGCCTTCGCCACGACCTTCATTCCGGCCGTCGGTGCGACCTTCGAAACGGCCTTCGCTGCGACCTTCGTTGCGGCGATTGGGGGCGCCGCGGTCATTGCTGCGTGGTGCGCGGTCCTGGCGCTGCTCGGTGCGTTGGCGTGGAGCTTGACCTTCCACGAACTCGCCGGCCTGGCCGTTGTTGCCGCCGCCGTCAGCTTGCTGACCGCGTCCGCGTGGAGCGGGGCTGCCGCCGCGCTTGCCGCGTGCGTCGCCTTGACCGCCGGCCTTGGTGGAGCGGATGCGCTCCATCATTTCCTGGCGGGCAGCCTTGGCTGCGGCTTGCATCACGTCACGGCCTGGTGGCTTGCCTGCGCCGCCCCAGATGGTCTGGCGACCCATGGCGATGGGTTCGGCGACTTCGTCCGGTGCGGGGCCGAAGCCTTCGATCATCTGGACAGGGATTTCCTGCTTGGTGAAGCGCTCGATGTCCATCATGAAGCCTTCTTCGTCCAGGCAGACGAGGCTGACAGCATGACCTTCGCGGCCCGCGCGACCCGTACGACCGATGCGGTGCACGTAGTCTTCGGAGACGTTCGGGATTTCGTAGTTGACGACGTGCGGCAGGTCATCGATGTCGATGCCGCGTGCTGCGATGTCGGTAGCGACCAGTGCGCGGATGTCACCGGACTTGAAGCCCGACAACGCCTGCGTACGGGCGCTCTGGCTCTTGTTGCCGTGCAGTGCCATGGCGGTGACGCCATTCTTGGTCAGGTAGTCGGCCACGTTGTTGGCGCCGAACTTGGTGCGTGTGAACACCAGAACCTGGCTCCAGTCGTTGTCGCGAACGATGTGCAGCAGCACTTCCTTCTTGCGCGAACGGCCGACGGGGTGAATCACCTGGCTGATGCGTTGCACCGTGGTGTTGCTTGGCGTGACCTGGATCGACAGCGGATCGCGCAGCAGACCGCCGGCGAGTTCGCGGATTTCGTCGCTGAAGGTGGCCGAGAACAACAGGCTCTGCTTTTCGGCAGGAACCAGCTTCAGAACCTTCTTCACGTCATGGATGAAGCCCATGTCGAGCATACGGTCGGCTTCGTCGAGGACGAGGATTTCAACCGAGGACAGGTCCAGAAAACCTTGCTGTGCCAGGTCGAGCAGACGGCCGGGTGTTGCCACCAGCACGTCCACGCCGCTCTTGACGGCCTTGATCTGTGGGTTCATGCCCACGCCGCCGAACACCACGCAGGACTTGAGCTGCAGATGCTGCCCATAGTTGCGCACGGATTCTTCAACCTGTGCTGCCAATTCGCGTGTAGGAGTCATCACCAGGGCACGAATACCCCGGCCGCCAAACTTGTTGGTAGGTGCGGTACCCTTGGCGAGTCGCGTCAGCATGGGCAATGTGAACGCTGCTGTCTTGCCGGTGCCGGTCTGGGCACCTGCCAGCAGATCCTTGCCACTGAGGACTGCGGGAATCGCTTGCTCCTGGATAGGAGTTGGGTTCTGATAGCCCTGTTCGTGCACGGCCTGAAGAATAGCTGGATCCAGCCCTAATTCGTCAAATGTCATTTATTTTCGATTGCGCCCATCCGGGGCGCTGGGTATCAGCCTGTCACAGGCGACTTTACGGGTCGTCTGGCCAGCTCAAAAGGCAGATATGGTTAAGAGTAGGAGCGAGGAAATAGCTTCCGTTGTCCCCAGCTATTGTGCTGATGCCAAGGCAAACTGGTACCTTTGGCTACGGATATTGTCGCATGGACGGATAATCCGGGGTTCGCGCGAATTAATTATGGCGCTTTTTTTCTGACATCTGAACAAAAAATTCATGGCTCAATACGTTTTTTCGATGAATCGTGTCACCAAGACTGTGCCCCCCAAGCGCCAGATCTTGAAGGACATCTCCCTTAGCTTCTTCCCTGGCGCCAAGATTGGCGTGCTGGGCCTGAACGGGTCGGGCAAGTCTTCGCTTCTGAAGATCATGGCCGGCGTGGACAAGGAAATCGAGGGAGAAGCCATTCCAATGGCGGGTCTGTCGATTGGCTACCTGCCCCAGGAACCTCAACTGAACCCTGAGCACACCGTGCGCCAGGCAGTGGAAGAGGCCATGTCCGAGGTGAACAACGCCAAGGCACGCCTTGAAGAGGTGTACGCGGCCTACGCCGAAGACGGCGCCGACTTTGATGCGCTCGCTGCCGAACAGGGTCAGCTGGAGTCCATCATCGCCGCGGCCGGCACGGATTCCGAGCACCAGCTCGAAATCGCAGCCGATGCGCTGCGTCTGCCAGCATGGGATGCCATCATTGGTCAGCTCTCCGGTGGTGAGAAGCGCCGCGTGGCGCTGTGCCAGCTGCTGTTGTCAAAACCAGACATGTTGCTGCTCGATGAGCCAACCAATCACTTGGACGCCGAATCGGTCGATTGGCTGGAGCAGTACCTGCACCGCTTCACCGGCACCGTGGTGGCCATCACCCACGATCGCTACTTCCTCGACAACGCCGCCGAGTGGATTCTGGAACTGGACCGTGGCCACGGCATTCCGTACAAGGGCAACT
>CALMCS010000990.1 GCA_937862875.1 uncultured Comamonadaceae bacterium | reverse complement strand
CGGCGCTGAGTTGCGTGAGGATGAGTTCGGAGTCGGTCAGGTTCTTGGGGCAGCCAAGACTTACAAAGCCAATCTTTGGATTTTTGGCGGCCTCTGTCGTCGCAACTGCTTCATAACTATCTGATTTCATTTGGATTTCGCAGGGCGACCTGGCGGATGAACGTGGGCGAGCATTGTAATCGAGGCCAAGAATTAACCCCAGGCACGCTGCATCTAAACCTTAGGATTCGGGGCTCCATTTCCAACGGTTCGGAGAGCGCAAGAACGGTGCGGTGGCGGGCAAGACGCTGTCGCTGTTTGCCAACGATCCTGATCTGCAGGGCTGGCGCTATGGGGCGATGTTGACCGATTTGAGTTTGCCGGCGTTGGAGGTGTGGCGCTTGTACCGAGGCCGTGCAGATTGCGAGAACCGCATCAAGGAGCTCAAGGCGGACTTTGGGCTGGGCAGCTTCTGTCTGCGTGACTTCTGGGCCACCGAGGCGGCGCTGGGGGTGACGATGCTCAGCTACAACCTGATGAGTGTGTTTTCCATATCGGGCCAGGGGCCTACTCCTACTGCTTCACTGCTTTGAACTGTGGCGCCAGGTCATCACCGACCCATATCGGTGTCGGGTATGCGCCGCGCGTAGGCCGCCAGCACGATGCGCTCGGAGTGCACCAGGTAGTCGCCCAGCGCCGCCGCGGCCTCCTGCAGCTTGCCGGCCTCGAAGAGCTCGATGATCTTCACGTTGCTGTCCACATAGGGCGCATGCAAAAACTCCGGGTCGTCGAGTAGCCCGAAAGCCAGGCGCAGCTCGGCCAGCAGGTGCGCAAACATTTCGTTCAGCCACTCGCTGTCGGCCAGCTCCACGATGGCCTTGTGGAACTCCATGTTGGCCGTGCCCACGCCGCGCCAGTCCCCCCCCTCGCGGCAGCGCAGCGCCCTGTCCACGGCCTGGCGCAAATGCTTGTTGGCCGGGTGGCGCGGATAGGCCTGGACCAGGGCCTGGCATTCGATGAGCCGACGCACGCGGTAGATGTCGATGATGGCCGCGATGCTGGGCACGGCCACCGACACGCCGCGATTGAGCTCGTGCTTGAGCAGCCCCTCCTTGGTCAGCACGCGGAAGGCCTCGCGCAGCGTGTTGCGCGAGACCTCCAGGCTTTCGCTCAAGGCCGCCTCGGACAGGCGCTGGCCCGGGGCGAATTCACCATGCACGATCTTTTCCCGAACCAGCTCCGCAATGCGGTCGGAGAGGTTTTGTTGCGGTTCGGTGGCATGGGTCATGGGGCAAGCGGGGGGCAGCAGGGGGGACAAGTGTAGCCAGCAGTTTTGCGCAGGAGAAACGCCTCCTGGCATGTATCAGGGTTTCCCAGTATGTTGATTACCCTCTTTTTGTGGAATCATTGTTCAACAATGTGAGGCAGGTGGTTCTTCATTCAATCCGTAGTTTGGTGAGGGGCTGCATGGCATACCGCGCGTGCTCTCGCCGGTGCTTGCTTTTCGTCGCCAGAAGTTTGTAAATGCGATCTGCGCGCCGGTAGGGCAGTGCAGCCCTGCGGTTTTCATCTTCAACCGTCCGTTTTCAACTGTCATTCCAAGGAGTCCTCTCATGAAACGCATTCTTCTGTCGGTTGCCTGCCTGGCGGCGGGTGTTTCCCAGGCCCAGGTGAAGTGGGATCTGCCCACGGGCTATGCGGCCAACACCTTCCAGACGCAGAACAACCAGCAGTTCGCCAAGGAGGTGGACGAGCTGACCGGCGGCAAGCTGAAGATCACGCTGCATCCGGGCGGTTCGCTCTACAAGGCCAATGAGATCAAGCGCGCGGTGCAGACGGGGCAGGTGCCGGCGGCCGAGTTCATCCTCTCGGGCGCGGCCAACGAGAACGCCCTGTATGGCGTGGACTCCGTGCCCTTCCTGGCCAGCTCCTACGCCGATGCCTGGCGCCTGTACCAGGTGGCCAGGCCGGCGCAGGAGAAGCTGCTCGCCTCCCAGGGCATGAAGCTGCTCTACAGCGTGGCCTGGCCGGGCCAGTCGCTGTACTCGAACAAGCCCATCCAGACGCCTGCCGACCTGGTGGGCACCAAGATGCGCGCCTACAACCCGACCTCCACGCGCATTGCGCAGCTGCTCAAGGCCCAGCCGGTGACCATCCAGCTGTCCGAGCTGGGGCAGGCGCTGGCCACGAACACGGTGAACAACTTCCTCACCTCCAGCGCCAGCGGCGTGGAGAGCAAGCTGTATGAGCAGATCAAGTACTTCTATCCTGTGAACGCCTGGCTGCCGCGCAACGCCACCGTGGTCAACCAGAAGGCCTTCGACAGCCTGGACAAGAGCCTGCAGGATGCCGTGCTGAAGGCCGCCGCCGCGGCCGAGAAGCGCGGCTGGGAATCAAGCGAGCGCCTGGACAAGGAATACCTGAAGGAGCTGGCCGCCAAGGGCATGACCGTTGCCGAGCCGTCCGACGCGCTGAAGAAGGAATTTGCCAACATCGGCAACACCATGACCGAGGAGTGGGTGAAGGCGGCCGGTGCCGACGGCAAGGCCATTGTGGACGCCTACCGCAAGCGTTGACTCTGCACCGGGAGGCAAGGCGCACAACACGCGCGCCTTGGCTCCCTTTCCCATCCCTTTCCCGTGACTATCTGGAGCCCGCCATGGATCAGCTCTTCCGACCTTTGTACCGCCTGCTCATCACGCTGGCCTGCGTGTCCATGGTGGCCGCGTTTGTGATCGTCATGCTCAGCATCCTGGCGCGGCAGGTGACGTTCATCAACATCCAGGGGCTGGATGCCTATGCCGGCTACGCCATCGCCGCCACCCTGTTCTTTGCCCTGCCCACGGCCCTGATGCATGGCGACCATATCCGCGTCACGCTGGTGCTCGACCGCTTGGGGCAACGCGCCCGCGCAGGGTTCGAGTGGGGCGCTCTGATTGCTGCGCTGGGCCTGGCGGTCTATCTGGCCTGGTTTGCGATGCGCGCCGTGTGGCTGTCCTACATCACGCACGACGTCTCACCCGCCGCGGATGCCACGCCGCTGTGGATTCCGCAGCTGAGCATGGCGATTGGCTGCGTAGCCTTCGCGCTGGCCTTTCTGGATGCGATCGTGGCGCGCTGGCGCGGGCGCGAATGGTTCATTGCCGGCCCGGGGTCGGTCGCCGAGTAAGCCTGGGAGAACAACATGGACATGATGGCTGCATTGGTGCTGATCATTGCGCTCTTCGCGGTGCTCGGCGCGGGCATGTGGATTGGCCTGGGCCTGCTGGCCGTGGGGCTGGTGGGTATGGAGCTGTTCACCAGCCGCCCGGTGGGCGACAGCATGATGCTGACGATCTGGGGCGCCAGCTCGGCCTGGACGCTGACGGCGCTGCCGCTGTTTTTGTGGATGGGCGAAATCCTGTTTCGCAGCAAGCTCTCGGACAGCATGTTCCGCGGCCTGGCACCGTGGATGGACAAGCTGCCCGGGCGGCTCTTGCACACCAACGTGGTCGGCTGCACCATTTTTGCCGCCATCTCCGGCTCGTCGGCGGCCACCTGCGCCACCATTGGCAAGATGACCCTGCCCGAGCTGAAAAGGCGCGGCTACCCCGACGCCATGGCCGTGGGCACGCTGGGGGGCGCGGCCACCCTGGGGCTGTTGATTCCACCGTCCATCATCATGATCGTCTACGGCGTGGCGGCGAATGTGTCGATTGCCAAGCTGTTCCTCGCGGGCGTGTT
>CALMCS010000989.1 GCA_937862875.1 uncultured Comamonadaceae bacterium | reverse complement strand
GGCAGCTTCTTGTACAGGTGCTCGTTGGCCGATTGCGTCGTGTTGGTGGTGATCAGCACCGTATAACCGTCCGCGGCGGCCTTGGCCACATGCTGGGCCGCAATCATGCCGCTCGCACCGGCCTTGTTGTCCACGATGACCGTTTGCTTGCTCTCCAGCGATACGGATTGCCCAATGGCGCGGGCCAGCAGATCGGTGGCGCTTCCGGCGCCGAACGGCACCACGAAGTTGATCGGCTTCGCCGGGTAGTCTGCCGCCTGTGCGGACAGCGACAGGCCGATGGCCAGCGCGCCGGCAACAGACAGGGCCAATGCTTTGCGACGGTGAATGGTGTGCTTCATTTTTTTGTCTCCTTCAGTTTTATAGGGATAGTGGATGGGTTGTTGAATGGAATGGAATGGAGTGGAACGGCTTGGATTCAGTGGTCTGGCCCCACCAGATACTTTTGCAGGTCGACGGGAACCGCGACGGTGATGTCGAGCAGCAAGAAAGACAGCGCCTTGCCGTGACTGTCCAGATTGAGCGCGTCGTTGACGCCGCCGTCCAGAACCTCATCGATCACGAAGTTCATGGCCTGCAAATTCGGCAGCAGGTAGCGCGCTACGTGGCTCGGATGGCGCAGCGCGAATTGCTGCGCCACACGCGCTTCGGTGACCTGCTCGACGAGCACGTTCCAGAGCGCGGGGTTCCAGGCGATCACGCTGATGTTCGAGCGATTGCCCTTGTCACCGGTGCGGCCGTGTGCGAGGCGATACAGCGGTACGGACACCACCGACGCGTCGGTAGGGTTCATGGGGTTGGATGCTTGATTCATGGGGTTCTCCAACGCCTTCAATCGACCAGTTCGAAACGCGGCGTGACCGCATCGCGCGGCACCAGGCAAGACACGGTACCGAGGCGCGCACGGATGCCGGAGCGCACTCCCCCACCGCCCGCCGGGCCGCAGCAATACAGGGCATTGACTTCGCGCGTCAGGCGCAGCGCGTCCGAGCGCTCTTCACGCTGCCAGGACAGGCGCAGCCGCACGTCGCGCGCGGCGCGCATGGCGTCCAGTTGCTCTGCCGTTGCCGTGCTCAGCCACTCGTTGGCGTCGTCGCCGAAGATGCTGTTCACGCCGATCAGATCGACGCGAATCGGTGCCTGCGCGCCCAGCCGTTCGCGAATCACATCGGCTGCGAGCAAGGCACGCGCACCGGCACGCGCTCCGGCATAGGAGATTTCGGCCTCGGCAAACCAGCCCGCTTCAAAGCAGACGTTCACCTTGAGCGTCGCGGGGCGTTCATGCCCTTTCACGCCTTCGACACGCACCAGATTCGCGC
>CALMCS010000988.1 GCA_937862875.1 uncultured Comamonadaceae bacterium | reverse complement strand
ATCCGTTCTTCTACATGATCGACGGTTTCCGTTACGGCTTCTTCGGGCAGAGCGATGTGTCTCCATGGACCAGCTTTGCCATCGTGGGCTGTGCGTGGCTGGTGATCAGCGCGCTGGCAGTGCATCTCTTGCGCATTGGCTACAAGATCCGCAACTGATCTCGCCTCACTGACACTGACACTGACGCCGACGCCGTCGATGCCGACGTTTGTTTTTTGACTTAGAAAAATTCTTTCCCCATGACCGCAGACCAACTCAAGGAACTCATCAGCGCCGGCCTTCCCTGCGAGCACATCACGCTGGAAGGCGATGGCCGTCACTGGTACGCCACCATCGTCTCGACAGAGTTCGAAGGCAAGCGACTGATTCAGCGCCACCAGCGCGTGTACGCCACGCTCGGCGATCGCATGAAGACCGATGAGGTGCATGCCCTGTCGATGAAGACGTTCTCGCCGACCGAGTGGGCCGCCAAGCCTGCCGAGGCCTGATGCGCTCTTGTGGCGGTTGCAGAGCTGCGACTGCCACTCGCGATATCTGCGGTTCCGTACGGTTCCTGTTTTTGATTCCGATTGGCAAGCGCTGAAATTCAGTCATTGAATTGGCGTTTGTGCGACCCATTTCCCCTCTCCCCATGGACAAACTCTTGATACGCGGCGGCCGCGCCCTGAATGGCGAAGTGCCTGTCTCCGGTGCCAAGAACGCCGCCTTGCCCGAGCTGTGCGCCGCGCTGCTCACGTCCGATCCCGTCGTGCTGCACAACGTGCCGCGGCTGAAGGACATCGCCACGATGTTCGAGCTCATCCGCAACATGGGTGTGAGCGTCGAACGCATTCAAAACCCCGACCCCTCCAAGCCCGATGTGATGGGTGCCGTGCGCATCGTCGCGGACCCACTCACCTCGCCCGAAGCGCCATACGAGCTGGTCAAGACCATGCGCGCATCGGTGATGGTGCTGGGTCCCTTGCTCGCGCGATTCGGTGAGGCCACGGTGTCGCTGCCCGGTGGCTGCGCGATTGGCTCGCGTCCCGTCGATCAGCACATCAAGGGGCTGACCGCCATGGGCGCGGACATCGTCGTCGAGCACGGCTACATGATTGCGCGCCTGCCCGCGGGCCGCACGCGCCTCAAGGGCGCGAGCATCACCACCGACATGATCACCGTGACCGGCACCGAGAACCTGCTGATGGCGGCGACGCTGGCCGAAGGTGAAACCATTCTGGAAAACGCCGCGCAGGAACCGGAAGTGGTCGATCTGGCCGAAATGCTGATCCGCATGGGCGCGAAGATCGAAGGCCACGGCACCAGCCGCATCCGCATTCAAGGCGTTGAAAAACTCCACGGCTGCGAGCACCAGGTCGTTGCCGACCGCATCGAGGCCGGCACCTTTCTGTGCGCGGTGGCGGCGACCGGTGGCGAGGCCTTTCTGCGCCATGGCCGCGTCGACCATCTGGATGCGGTGATCGACAAATTGCGCGACGCCGGCGTCAGCGTGCAGGCGCAGCAGGGCGGCATTCGCGTGCAAAGCCCGGGCGCGGCGCAGCTCAAGGCGCAGAGCTTCAGCACCACCGAGTACCCCGGTTTTCCCACCGACATGCAGGCGCAATTCATGGCGCTGAACGCGGTGGCGCAGGGCACCTCCACGGTGGCAGAGACGATTTTTGAAAATCGCTTCATGCACGTGAACGAGCTGCAGCGACTGGGTGCGAAAATTCAGACCACCGATATGCGCGAAGCCGTGATCGAAGGTCTCGCCAATTGCGCGGACAATACAGCCCACGCGCCACGCCTTTCCGGTGCCACTGTGATGGCAACCGATCTGCGGGCCTCGGCCAGTCTGGTGATCGCCGGTCTGGTGGCGGAAGGTGAAACGGTGGTGGACCGTATCTATCATCTCGACCGTGGCTACGACTGCATGGAAGCCAAATTGCGCGGCCTTGGTGCCGATGTCGAAAGAATTTGATGACGATGATTACTCTGGCTCTTTCCAAGGGCCGCATTTTTGATGAAACCATGCCGCTGCTGGCGGCCGCCGGCATTCAGGTGCTGGAAGATCCAGAAACCTCGCGCAAGCTGATCCTGCCGACCAACCAGGCGAATGTGCGCGTGGTGATGGTGCGTGCCAGCGATGTGCCGACCTACGTGCAGTTCGGCGGTGCCGATCTGGGCGTCACCGGTCTGGACACGCTGATCGAGCATGGCGGTCAGGGTCTGTTTCGCCCCCTCGATCTGAACATCGCCAAGTGCCGCGTCAGCGTCGCCGTGCGCAATGACTTCGACTACGCGCATGCGGTGACCCAGGGCTCGCGCCTGAAGGTGGCCACCAAGTACACCGAAATCGCCCGCGCATTCTTTGCGTCCAAGGGCGTGCACGTGGACCTGATCAAGCTCTACGGAAGCATGGAGCTGGCACCCCTGACCGGCATGGCCGACGCCATCGTCGATCTGGTCTCCACCGGCAATACGCTCAAGGCCAATCACCTGATCGAAGTCGAGCGCATCATGGACATCAGCTCGC
>CALMCS010000987.1 GCA_937862875.1 uncultured Comamonadaceae bacterium | reverse complement strand
GAGACCCTGAGCGGCAAGCGCCTGGTGGATGCCTTTGGTGTGCTGCGCGGTGTGGAAGTCCCCGAAGAACTGACCGATGAGCCGCTGGACGGTCTGCCGTACATCGAGCTGTTCTACCAGTGGTTGGGACGCGCCGGTTACAGCCTTTCGCGCACCAACACCGTCTCCACTGTCAAGGGCGAACCGGAAGCCGCACGCGGAGCGCAGCCGTAGGCGAGCACCGAACGGGTGAGGATTCGGCGTAGCGCACCCTTGACAGCGCACCCACCAAATACGCTCCCGGCTGGCCGGGGGGAGGTTGAAAACATCCCCCCGGACTGCCTCCGCGGCGAGCGGGCTTTTCGATTCTGGCGCGATTCGCTATGATTCAGGTACTGCGCGACCTGCGCAGCACCTTTTCAGGAGCGAACCATGCAAGACCAACTGATCGCGGAACCCACCGCCCTTGACCAGCTCGTGAGCGAGCTGAACCACTCCGGCAAGTCCCAGTACACGGGCATGCTGTTCCCTGTCCACACCCGCCTGCAAGCGCCCCTCTACGGCCTGATCGAGGCGCTGACCCATCACGCCGGCACCAGTCGCAACAAGGTCGTGAATCAGCTCTTGGAAGTCGGCCTGGAAGCCACCCTGGCGGCTCTGCCTGAGGATCTGGCCGAAGACCTGCGCCGCCGCTCCGGTGAAGTCATCCACGAGTCGCTGAGCAAGAACGGTGGCACCTGGGAACGGGGTGAAGCATGAGCATGCTGACCCTCAATGGCACGGTGGCCAACATCTACGAGGCCCCCAAGGGCGTGAACAAGGAAACGGGCGAAGCCTATGGCGGCCAGCACCGTATCCAGGTCATGTGCGAGAACACCCTCAAGAACGGCGAGAAACGCATCGAGCTGGTCGATTTGAGCGTGGATGACGTCACCCCCTACCGGGAGGCCATCGGCAAGCCTGTACGCGTTCCTGTGGGCGTCTACGTGGCTTCTGGCAAGCCTGCGTTCTATGCGCTCAAGAAGCAGCAGGCAGCCGCATGAGCACCTGCGGACGCGGAGCGGACGGACGGATGCGCGGGAGCGCGCCGCCCGCCCGCATTCGCGGCAGCAGGGCGCGGCCGGGAGGCCGCTATTTCTTGATACATAGAACTAAAGCGGGGAAACCAGCAACGGCGCGGCTTTCCGGGCGTTTTGGCCCTTCGGTGTCATACACGAAACCCTTCGGTGTCATCTCGGCAAAACCCACGGCTGACGGGGCTTCCGGGCGATCAACGGTAGTTGCGTGGTGTGTGACCCATTCCCGAGGGGTCGCGGGGGATTCCCCGCTCTCTGATTCCGGGAACCAAAAGGGCGTTTTTGATCTGCAAAAAGGGGATTTCGTATGGTCGAACGACCAAAGAAAAATCCCCTGTCTGAGAGCATCTTGGCGGATAGCTCAGAACAGGGGACCGATGGTGTCGCGGCATTGCCCACTCGTCTTGACCGCTATGGTCGGGCACACCAACGTGCTTTGCACATGTCGAATTATGCGGCAGAACGCGGCGAAAGCCAACTGGCGCAGAAGCTCCAGCACTGCGGCCATTGGTTGGTGTTCCGGCACTACTACACGGTGGACAAGGTGCGGCTGCATGCGGCGGACTTCTGCAAGAAGCACCTGCTCTGCCCGCTCTGCGCCATCCGGCGCGGGGCCAAGTACCTGAAGGCGTACATGGACAAGCTCGCAGTGGTGATGGGCGAGCATCCACGGCTGAAGGCGTACATGGTGACAGTCACGGTAAAGGACGGCGCTGACCTGGGCGAACGGTTCGCCCACCTCCGCAAGGCCATGAAGGCGATGACGCAGGCGCGGCGCGATCACTTGAAGGCACCGTCGAAGAATCGCCACGTCGAGTTTGCCAAGGCGCTCGGCGGCGTGCATTCCGTCGAGGCCAAGCGGGGAGCGAATTCCGGCCTGTGGCACCCGCACGCGCACATGGTCTGGCTCTGCTACGAGGAACCCGACCAGGACAAGTTGGCGCAGGAGTGGCAGGGCTGGACGGGTGACAGTTTCATCGTGGATGTGCGCCCGTTCCATGACCAGGACGACGTGGCCTCCGGGTTCCTGGAGGTGTTCAAGTACGCGCTCAAGTTCTCCGAGT
>CALMCS010000986.1 GCA_937862875.1 uncultured Comamonadaceae bacterium | reverse complement strand
GCAGCGACATTGGATCGCCAATGAAGCACGGCATGCGCTACTGGGCCTTGGTGCGAATGACGCCCCGCGGTGACGTGGTCGATGTGCTTTTGCGCGGCGGAAATACGAGCGATGGCAAAAGACAAGGAGTCAACTGCGTGTTCACGTCCACGGGGGATCACGCTATATTGACTCCGATGTTTGCCACCGACGACTGGCGCGGCAAACAACGGCTGTTCTCCATCGCCCAGCGCACTTCGGAAGAGGTCACCCTGCCGCGTGGCAAGTCCAAATATCGACTCATCCAGCAAAGCCACTCGGGGTTCTGGATTTGGCGTCACGACGAAGGACAGATTTCAATCGCCCTCTGTCAGCAAGCGCCGTGACGGTGACGCTGGCGATGGCCATGAATGAGTGAATGACCTTGTAGAGAATGAATATCAGGAGCCCCACATGAGCAAGCACAGCGGCAAGAACACGGTCTCCAGCGAGCCTCAGAGCATTGGTGCGCCGCTGTCGAGCGCCACCATTTTTTTGGTGGTCAGCGTCAGCAGCGACAAGACCGCATTCGCGAAGGCGTGCGACACGCTTTCAGGCATCGCCGACCTGGTGAAGACCGTCGGCTTTCGCGATCAGGACGCGCGGCTGTCGTGCATCGTCGGGCTGGGCAGTGATTTCTGGCAGCGCCTTCACCCGCAAGCGCGGCCCAAGGAGCTCAAGCCGTTTGCCGCGATCAAGGGGGCGAAGCACAACGCGCCCTCCACGCCCGGCGATGTTCTGTTTCACATTCGGGCCTCGCGTCTGGATCTGTGTTTTGAATTGGAGCGTCTGCTGCTTCAGGCGCTTGGCGACAGCGTCACCGTAGTCGACGAGGTACAGGGCTTCCGCTATTTCGATGCACGCGACCTGTTGGGATTCGTGGATGGAACCGCCAATCCCGTCGGACCAGATATCGCCCATTCGGCATTGGTCGGAGACGAAGACGCGCAGTTCCGTGGTGGAAGCTACGTGGTGGTTCAAAAATACCTGCACGACATGCAGGCCTGGGCTCAGGTGCCGACGCCGTTGCAGGAAGAAATCATTGGTCGCACCAAGATCGACAATGTCGAACTGGACGATGATGCAGCGCCGCGCAAGTCGCACAAGACACTTGCGACGATCGTGGATGAACAAGGCGTCGAGCACGACATTCTGCGCGACAACATGCCTTTCGGCCGTGCCGGACAGAACGAGTTCGGAACCTATTTCATTGGCTATTCACGCCGTCTGTGGGTCACCGAAAAGATGCTGCAACGCATGTTCATCGGCGAACCTGCCGGCTCGTATGACCGGCTTCTGGACTTCTCCACCGCGCACACCGGCTGCACGTTTTTCGCCCCCACACGGGACATGCTCGAGTCGATCACATCGTCTGCATCCAAGTAGCGGCGCGGGAACAGCGCCAATTGAATGATTCGCCGGGCCTGCCCGCAAACGGCCCAGCTTCAGATCAGACCTTTGCCGCAGCCTTCTTTGCAGCGGCCTTCGGTGTCGGGCTCTTTGCCGCCACCTTCTTTGCGGCAACCTTCTTCGCAGCCGCCTTCACAGGCACCGCTTTCTTCGCAGCCATTTTTTTCACAGGCGCGACAGCGGCAGTCTTGCCTGTCGCTGCCTTGCTCGCCTTGGCTTCGCGCTGCGCCAGCTTGTCCTGCTGCGCTTCAAAGCGCGCCAGCACTTCGCCCATCACTTCGGCTTTGATTTCGGTGCGATTGTTTTCCTCACCCATGGGCTTGCGCGTGCTCGCGGCGTCGGTGCGGGTCTTTACGGTCTGGCGGCGATACACGTCGCGGTACTTGTCGCGCAGCGCGCGTGCGCGGGTGATCTTTCCGCTGAGTTGGCGTGCACTCAATGCCTTGAGTCCTTCTGGGCGGCTCGCTTGAAAAAGCTCGGTTTCTGGCTTGGTCAAAAGCGCTTGAACCTGTCTGAGTGTGTAGGCCATGGAGTCTCCTCTTCTCGAGATGATCGTGTTGAAAGCGGGGTCCGCACGAAAGGACATGCTATGTAATTTGCAAAGTATTGACTGTCAGAGAACGCGCCCTCCGCGCACACCATTTCAGGCATATCCCACGAGTCATCTCATTCGCTCAGCGAGGCTGCCACTCCCGCACCGTGCCCCGCCCCCGGATCAACCGAGCCAACCGTTGTCATCGAAGAAAAATTTGTCGCGCCATCGAAATTGAAACTATCTATTACCAAATTGACATTGATACTCAATTTATTCGATACTTCGCATCTGCCCATCGTGAACAATGGGCCGACCCATGGCGACGTTCCGCGCAGACGTCGCCAAAAGCATTGATATCGAAGCGGCAGGCGCTTCGTTCAGATGACGGCAAGAACAACACACATCGGTATTCGATCCACGGAAAGCGCGACATGCTGAATCAGTTCCTGAGCCTCATGACAGAAACCATGCTGGGTTCAGCCGTCCCCTTCGGCCTGATTGATCGGCACAATTTCACGTTGATCTCGGCGAACAAGGCGCTCGAAAAGATCATTCAGGAGCATCAGGTCATCAGCGGCAACAACCTGATGCAGGACTATCCGGAGCTGATCGATACGTTCAAGACCAGCATCAGCTCGCGCGCGTCGCAGATGCTCAAGCACGGTGCGTCGCGCCAGCAATACGAAGTGATTCCGGTGGCATCGTCGGATGGCGACATCCTGGCGATCCAATGCATTGCATCGCCCTATACCGAGCCCGTTTCGACGGACGAGCCATCGACGCAGACCGAGCTCGAAAATCAATTCCAGACCGTGCTGGAGAACTTCCCCCTCAATGCATGGATGTGCAGCCCCAAGGGGGAGATGTTCTGGATCAACAAGACCTCCAACCTGTTCTCGCATGACCAGGCGGTGATTCACGACCCCAGTCACACGCACTGGATCTCCAAGATCCATCCGGACGACCTGCCCCGCTGCAATCAAATCTTCGCCAAGGCCTTGATCGACGGTGTTGTGGTGCCCTTTCGCTACCGCTTGCGCGACAGCATGGGCAAGTTTCACTGGCACCTGTCTTTCTACTGCCCGATTCGGGATGGTGCCGGCAAGGTCCTGTATTGGGCGGGCACGGGCGTCAACATCCAGCAGTTTGTCGAGGTGGAGGAGCGCCTTGGCGAACGCATCCGCCAGTTGCAGAGCAAGAATGAAAGCGACAAGAAGCTGCTGTGGGAAGCCAACGAGCTGCTGGCCCGTTCGCAGAAGATGGAGCTGGTCTCCAACCTCGCCGGCGGTGTGGCGCATGACCTGAACAATCTGCTGTTCATCATGAGCCTCAATGCCGAGCAGCTGTTCAAGGCGCTGCAGGACCAGCCTCTCAAGGACACGGCCAACAACGTGCGCGCCAACATCAAGAAGGCGGCGCGGCTCTCGTCGCAGCTGATGGGATTCAGCGGCCGCAAGCCGCAGAGCCTGTCGGCGGTGGAACCAACCCGCTTGATCGAAGAAATCAAGGAGCTGCTCGACAAGGCCGTGGGAGCCGAAACCAACTTCTCCGTGCACGTGGAGGATGGAACCTCCAACGTGCTGGTGGACAAGATGTATTTGGAGAACTCGCTCATCAACCTCGCGATCAATGCGCGGGATGCGGTGAGCGGTCGAGGCACGATTCGCCTGTCGGTACGCAACCAGTCGGTCCACAGGAACAACGTGCTGCGCGACTACGTCGTGTTTGAAATGCAGGACGACGGCATGGGCATGACGCCCGAGGTGATCGCCCGCATCTACGAGCCATTCTTCACGACCAAGCAGCCCAACAAGGGCACCGGCCTGGGTCTGCCGATGGTGAAGAACTTCGTCGAAAGCTCGGACGGATTCATGCAGGTGAACAGCGCGCCCGACGTGGGCACCACGTTCTCGCTGTTTCTCCCCAAGTCCCACATCGACGCCGATATTGCGCCCACCGAAGACGAACTGATTCAGGGCGGCAAGGAATCCATCCTGATCATCGATGACGACGTAGGCGTGCGCGACGCCCTCGCCCACGCGCTCTATGCCCTGGGCTACAAAACCGTCAACACCGCATTCAACTCGGACTACGCCCTCCAGTTTCTGGGCGCAGGCGTGAAGGTGGACCTGATCATTTCAGACATCAAGATGCCAGGCAAACTGACCGTACTGGACTTCGTGAAATCGCTCGAAAGCCTGAACCTGCAAATCCCCGTCATCTTCGCCACCGGCTACTCCGCGGACATCGTCATCAACGAAGGTCTTGTGGACCACAAGTATCCGGTTCTGTTCAAGCCGTTCTCGCTGGCAGAGCTGTCCAACAAAATTCGGGATGCGCTGCCGGATTTGATGAAGGTGGGATCGACACCGAGCTCCAGCACCGACAAGACGTAGCCAGCTTGGCGTCGAACTCGATGCCGACGTTGCGCAACTGCACGCATATCCAGAGAAACCAGAGAATCCAGAGAAACCAGGCACGCTGGAGAAGAATGAGAAAAAACTCCAGCCGGCTGGTCTTCAGGATTCAGGCGATTTCTTGCTGCGTGGTGCAATGGATGCCGCCACCGCCAGCCGCAATGGGATCAATGTTGATCGGCACCACGGCACGCCCCGGGTAGAGCTTGGCATACAGCGCCATGGCATTGGCGTCGGCTTTCGCATCCCCGAACTCGGGCAAGAAAATCGCGCTGCTGGTGGCGTAGTAATTGATGTACCCCGCCGCAAAAGTGTTCGGATTGTTGCCCGGGCGAATCTGCTCGGGCCCGTCCACCACGATGATTTGCAACGGCTGATTGTCGGCATCCGTGGCACTGCGCAGAATCTCCAGATGCTGGCGGGTCAGCGCGTAGTCATACGAATCGGTGCTCATCTCCAGATGGGCCACCACCACGCCGGGGCGCACAAAGCGTGCGTAAAAGTCCGTGTGAGCGTCCGTAATGTCCCTGTTCTTGATGCCTGGCAGCCAGATCACCTTGCGCACACCCAGCAAACGGCGCAGCTCGGCTTCGCAGTCGGCCTTGCTCCAGCCGGGGTTGCGGTTGTTGTTCAGCACACAGCTTTCCGTGATGATGGCCGTCCCCTTGCCATCGACTTCCAGGGCGCCGCCTTCCAGCACCAGAGGGGTGCTCAGCATGGGCACTTGTGCCTGGGCGCAGACCACGTCGGCCACCTTGCCGTCCAGGTCAAACTGCTGCTTTTTGCCCCAGCCATTGAAGTTGAACTTCACGCCCGCACGCTCGCCATTGGGCTTGCGTACAAAAACGGGACCCGTGTCGCGCACCCACAGATCGTTCATCTCGGCAGGAATCAGCTTGACGCGTGCATCCAGCAGTTGCCGCGCACTGGCGATCTCAGCGGGCCGCACCAACATGTTGACGGGTTCGTAGGCCGCAATCGCGTTGGCAATGCGCGCCAATGCCAGTTGCACCTTCGGCACCTGTGCATTGCTCCATACGGCGCTGGAGGCACCATAGGCCATCCACGTCGCCTTGTGGGCCTCGGCCTCGTCGGGCATGCGCCACTCGTCGGCCGCGTTCGATGTGCCTGGGTTACCAGGGGTTGTGGGGTTACCGCCGCTGTTGGCGGGCGGCACGACGGGTGTTGTCGGCTCCGTGCTGCCATCGCCCCCACCGCAGGCCGTCAGCAAACCGCCCGCAGCGATCGCGCTGCCACCTGCCACGCAATGGCGCATGAAATATCGACGTGTATTCATCATCTTTCCTTGTTCGTTCACCGCAGCGGTATGCAAAAAATCGTTGCTGCATTGGTATGAACAGGATTGTCTCGGCATCGATTCATTAGGACAAATGATAAAATTTGCCATTACTGATTAATCTTTCTCATATGTCAGAGCATCGCATTCCTTCGTTGAAATTGTTGATGGGCTTCGAGGCGGCTGCCCGTCATGGCAATTTCTCGCGTGCGGCCGACGAGCTGCATGTCACCCAGTCGGCCATCAGCCACCAGGTGCAGCAGCTGGAAGAGCAAATCAAGCAACCGCTATTTCGCCGGGCTGGTCGCGGTGTGGAGCTGACGGTTGCCGGTGAAGTACTGCTGCGCAGCGTGCAGCGCTCACTGACCGTGCTGCGCAGCGGCCTGGGGCGGATTGCGACCTACCTGGATCCAGGGCTGGTGGTTCTGGTCTGCCCCGCGCCCTTGCTGCACGGCTGGCTGCAGCCCCGGCTGCATGCACTGCAGGCACAACTGCCCGAGCTGTGCCTGCTGCTGTCGGTGGATGAAAGCGCGCGCTTCGTTGACGAACTGGATGTCGATATCGCCATCAGCAACCGCCCCCTTCTGCAGCTGGGCTTGCAGGAGATTCCGCTGCTGCAGGATGAATGGGTGCTGGTGGCCAGCACGGCGCTGGCAGCGCGGCTAGCCGGTGTACCGCAGGCGCAGCACCACGAGCATGCCGATCTGATTTGCCTCGAAGAAAGCCTGACGGGCGACGCGACCGCCCCCTTGTTTTTGGGGCCGCTGGCGCGCTTCAGAAAACGCGCCATTTATGACGATGCACGCCTGATGCTGGATGCGACGCTGGACGGAACGGTGATCGCCTGCCTGCCGCGCTTACTGGTAGATGCGAGTATCAAGCGTGGTCAGTTGGAGATCTTGTCAGACTACCCTCGCTTGCCTGGCACCACCTGGTGGCTGTCGGGCGTGACGGAAATGGCGCGCTCGGAGATCGTGGTGCAGGTTTTCAAATGGCTGCATGCGCAGGGCCTGGAGCCTTGACGCGCCGAAGGTTGGCAGCTCGCGTGAATCATCAATCCACCCGACATTTGGCAATGGCCTTCTGAAAACCCAACTTCATTGCATCACCGTCAATATCAACCCGTGGTGTTGCACTTCAGGTTTTGGAGCGCTCCAAATAAAACACCCCTCAAATTGGATGGGTGTCCAACTTGAGGGGTGCTGCTGAAACTACAGGGCAAATTGACCTGGAGGAACAGATTTTCGATACGCGGTATGAGGTGTCTCCACACTACCTAGACAGTGAGCAGACCCAGGAACCGAGACGCTGAACCCCAACTCAGGCGAAAAATCCGTCAGGAATTCCCATCCCTAACGGACACGGGACAGATCAATGCGAAGCGGAGTCCTTGGAAGACTTACCGGTGCGCATGCGTTCCAGCCAGGCGATCAGCTCGCCCATGATGCCGCGGCGGAAGGCCAGTACGCAGACTACGAAGATCAGGCCCGTCACGATCGTGACCGACTCGCCCAAGGTATTGAACCATTCGATACCCGTAGCATGCGCCAGGAAGTTACCCAGATCGCCAATCTTGTTCTCCAGCAGCACAACGACTGCAGAGCCAACGATCGGACCGGACAGGGTTCCCAGACCACCCACCAGCGTCATCAGGACCACGTGACCCGATGCGCTCCAGTGCACGTCGGACAGCGTCGCAAAGCCGAGCACCAGTGTCTTCAGCGAACCCGCCAAACCAGCGAGCGCCGCAGAAATCACGAAGGCCAGCAGCTTGAAGCGATTGGTGTCGTAACCCAGCGAGATCGCACGCGGTTCGTTTTCCTTGATGCCCTTGAGCACCTGGCCGAACGGCGAGTGAATCGTCCGCACGATGACCAGGAACGCGAGCACCACCACGACCAGACACACGTAGTACATGGTCAGATCGCTTTGCAGGTCGAGCAGGCCGAACAGCTTGCCGCGCGGCACGCCTTGCAGACCGTCTTCACCGCCCGTGAAAGGTAGCTGCAGACAGGCGAAGTAGATCATCTGCGCCAGCGCGAGCGTGATCATGGTGGCGTAGATGCCCTGGCGACGAATCGCAAAGAATCCCATCACCAAACCCAGCAGCGCACCGGTGACCACGCCCAGCAGCAGGCCGATCTCGGGCGTGACGCCCCATGCCTTGATGGACTGACCCGTGATGTAGGCCGCACCACCCAGAAAGGCGGCGTGACCAAAGGACAGCAGACCGGTGTAGCCCAACAGCAAGTTGAAGGCAGAAGCGAACAGTGCAAAGCACAGCAGCTTCATGACGAACACCGGATACGCACCAACGAATGGCGCAGCGATCAGGCCCAGCAACAGCAGGCCATAACCAATCGGGGCAAATTTCTTCGTATTCATGTGTGGCAGCCCCTTTTATTTCTCTTTGCCGAACAAGCCGGCGGGGCGAATGAGCAAGACGATGGCCATGATGACGAACACCACGGTGGAGGACGCTTCGGGGTAAAACACTTTGGTGAATCCTTCGATCACACCGAGTCCGAGACCCGTCAGAATCGAGCCCATGATGGAGCCCATCCCGCCAATCACCACCACAGCGAACACGACGATGATGAGGTTCTGCCCCATCAGCGGTGTCACCTGGTAGATCGGCGCCGCCAGCACACCGGCGAACGCTGCAAGCGCCGCGCCGAAGGCATAGGTCAGCGTGATCATCACGGGGACGTTGATACCGAAGGCTTCCACCAGGCGTGGGTTCTCGGTACCTGCACGCAGGTACGAACCCAGCTTGGTTTTCTCGATCACGTACCAAGTCGCAATACACACCACGATCGATGCCACCACGACCCAGGCGCGGTAGTTGGGCATGATCATGAAGCCGAGATTGGTTGCACCCTCGAGCAATTCGGGGGTGTCGTAGCCGAGGCCCGAGACGCCGTAGATCGAGCGGAACACGCCTTCGATCATCAGCGTCAGACCGAGCGTGAGCAGCAGTCCGTAGAGGTGGTCGAGCTTATAGATCCAGCGCAGCAACAGCCGCTCGATCAATATGCCGAACACCCCCACGATCAACGGAGCCACAATCAGCATCACCCAGTAGTTGATGCCAAAGTAGTTCATGGCCATCCAGGTGAGCATCGCCCCGAGCATGAACAGCGCGCCGTGCGCGAAGTTGATCACGTTGAGCAGGCCGAAAATAACGGCCAGACCCAGACTGAGGATCGCATAGAACGAGCCATTGACCAGCCCCAGAAGGAGCTGGCTCAGCATGGCCGGTAGAGAAACACCAAAGATTTCCATGGGTAGCAAAAATGGCAGTGTTGAGGGTGCTGCTCAGGCAGGCGTCTGGCTTACTTCCAGAGAGCGCATTTGCTCTCTGCTTTGGTGGTGAACACCTGTTCGCCAGGCAACTTCTTGATCAGCTTGTAGTAGTCCCAGGTGCCCTTGGATTCGGACGGAGCCTTGATCTGCATGAGGTACATGTCATGCACATAACGGCCGTCCGGACGCAGGACGCCCGAGCCAAAGAAATCGTTCATCTTCATGTTGCGCCAGGCTTCCATCACCTTGTCGGCGTCGGTCGTCTTGGCGACTTCCACGGCCTTCAGGTAGTTCATGGTGGCCGAGTAATCGGCTGCCTGGACTTCTGTCGGGCGGCGCTGGGTCTTGGCCATGAACTTGTCGGCAAACTTGCGTGTGTCGTCGTTCAAGTCCCAGTACCAGCTGGTCGTGAATTGCATGCCTTCGGTGTTCTTCAAACCGAGGCTGTGAATGTCGCTATAGAAAATCAGCAAGCCGGCGATCTTCATCGTCTTGCCAATACCAAATTCCTTCGCGGCCTTGATCGCGTTGATGGTGTCGCCACCCGCATTCGCCAGACCCAGCACCTGCGCCTTCGAGCTTTGTGCCTGCAGCAGGAACGAAGAGAAGTCGGACGCGTTCAGTGGGTGACGCACTGCGCCCACCACGGTGCCGCCCT
>CALMCS010000985.1 GCA_937862875.1 uncultured Comamonadaceae bacterium | reverse complement strand
CGGCCAAAGCTTGTGTCTCGTCCAGCGCGAAGTACTGCGCGCGGGCCACCAGCATGTGCACATCGGTGATCGGGCCATCCTGCTCGGAGAGCCAAGTCTTCGACTCCCGATCTTTGTCCGGGAAAGGGTTGATGTCGAAGGCTGGTGCAAGCCGCCACAAGCCACGCTCAACATGCAAGAACCCATGGTTCTGCAGATGGTCGTCCACGTTGGTGATCAGCAGATTGAGCACCAGGCGTCGCCAGAGTTGGCGCACGTCTTCGGTTGGCTGGTTGCTGTGCGAACGAATGGCGTCGGCAATCTCCGTGTAGCTGCGGTCCTCATCGCGAGACGCTTGCAGCAACGATGCGGCCGACTGATAGGGAATGCGGCCGTCATCACCGTCACGATCGAACCGGCGAATAACTGCCACTGGAATTTCGCCGCCCTTGTCACCTAGCAAGACGATACGTGCCGGCGCCGCATCGATTCCTGCTTGCGCAGCGAGCTTCAATGCAAGGACCTCGCCCCGCGTGACGCTGCGGGCGTCGGCCACGCTCGGGAACTTGCCGATGGCCAGACGTCCATCGTCATCTACCAGGGTGCACTTGGGGCGCATGCCGCCCAGCGAAGTACCCTTGCCCTGCAGGTAGCGCAGATCGTCGGCAGTTTCTTGACCTTGCTCGACGGCCCGGCTGGCGTTGTAGATGCGCTCTAACTCGATCAAAGGCGGGGTCGCACGCCGTCCTTTGGGCACCGTGCGCAGCCACCCCCTCGTCTGATCGCGCAAGCGCAGCGCGCCAACGCGGCTGAAATCGTCCACAGCCAGTAGATAGTCCAATTCTGAGAGTGCCGCGAGATGCGGATCAGCTTTGCGGCGTTTGGCGTGGTCCCGGGCAATGACGCGGCGGCCCCAAGCATCAGGCGTCGTGTCCGCAATCGCACCATGGAAAACCGAGTCATGCGGTGAGAGGGCCTTGTGAGCCTGGTGCACCGCCGTCAATTGCAGGTCGGCTGACACATTGAAACGCTCGGGATTGACCAGCCACGACTCTTCATAGGCGAAGGCGCAGTGTTCGCGCCGGCCCTGTCGCACGTAGACAAGGGTGCCGAGTGGCACACCCACTTTTCCGATGCAGACTTCGACCTGTTGACGATTCGCTGCGATGACTGCCATCACATAGCCCCCGAACTGCCACCCGGCCTGCTACGAACGCGTTTGGGCAAGTTTTCGTCCATCAGCGTCAATCCGATCTCGTCGTTTGACGTATCCAGCAGGTGTTCTAGCGCTTTGATTTCTCCAAACACATGGAGTGCGCGCGCGAAGAAGTGAATGGGCACGCGCGCATCGCCTTTTTCCATGCGTCGAACCGTGGAAAGTGACGCCCCCATACGCTCGGCGAGAGATGCTTGAGAAATATGTCGGCGGCGACGCGCCAACGAAATATCACCACCGAGTTTGTAAAGGGCGCGCTCAACAGGCAGAGGAATAGATGAATCCACAATAGTGCTCCCATCGGAATCTTAAACGCCCTTAGGCATCTCGACAGGAACAGTATAAAGAATGGATTGTTTTTTGTCAATAAAAGTTCCCGTCGGGTCTTTTATCGCTATTTTTGGTTCTGTAGAGAACGTTAAATAGCGAATTTCGGTGAGGCGCACGGCATGCTCCGGTTACGCCACAAGTGCACGAACTCCGCGACCGTATGGAGCTGCCACAAATCGGGATAGTCATAGATCGCATTCCTTGCTGACCGAATCAAGGCACCAGACGAAGGTATCGGCTTACTGCAATAGGAGGCCGATCCATGCAAACACTCAGTCCCTTCTCGCGCTTGACCGGGTGCGGCTTGGTGGCCCTCGCCACCCTCGTTGGTGGCTGCGCCACCAACTCAGCACCCGTCGGCATCGAGTCGCCCCCGATCGAAGAGACGGT
>CALMCS010000984.1 GCA_937862875.1 uncultured Comamonadaceae bacterium | reverse complement strand
TGGTGTTCGTGGGGATGGTGGTCTACGGCATCGTGACGGTGGTGGGCGTGTGGCGCACGCCCTGGGGGAAATCCCAGAAGGGCTGACGCCAGTATCCGTTTTGCCTTTCGGGTTGCTCGCCAAGGCCCTGTCGATCGGATGCGTTTTACCTAGAATCGTTGACTCTTTATCTGGAGTGCAGAGATGGGCCGTTTGGTGCCCCGTCCGTTGGCGCGACCCAGCAAGAACAGAAAAAACAAATCAATAGATATAGAGGAAATATTTGATGACCGATGCCGTCCGCGTGGATGCAGCAATACCAGCCGTCGTTGCCGATGGTTTGCCCATGCCTCAACGACGCTATTCGATGCTCGTCATCATTCTGGGCATCGCACTCTCGGTGCTCGACTCCAGCATCATGAACCTCGCGCTGCCCGATATCGGGCGGCAGCTCAACGTGAGCGCGGCACAGGCGGTGTGGGTGGTCAATGCCTACCAGCTGGCTACGCTGGTCTTGCTCCTGCCTCTGGCGGCACTGGGCGATCGCCTGGGCTACCGCCGGGTGTATCTGCTGGGTATGGCGATGTTTGCGCTCGCATCGGTGGGCGCGATGCTGGCCCGCAGTCTCGAGACCCTGATTCTCGCGCGCGCACTCCAAGGCCTGGGCGCCGCGGGCGTGATGAGCGTGAACGCCGCGCTGGTGCGCCTGACCTATCCCGCCAGCCAGCTGGGGCGTGGCATGGCGATCAATTCGATGGTGGTGGCCACCGCGTCGATGGCCGGTCCGTCGGTGGCGGCCGCCATTCTTTCCGTGGCCAACTGGCCTTGGCTGTTCGCCATGAACCTGCCGCTCGGCCTGTTTGTGTTCTGGATGGGCCGGCGCGCGCTGCCCTACAACCCACCAGCCAACAGTGGCGGCCCGAAGTTCTCTTTCATCGATGTGCTGTTGAACGTGCTCATGTTCACCCTGTTGTTCCTGGGCGCAGAACAGTTGGGCGTGCGCATGGGCAGCAGTGCCTACAGCTCGCCGATGTTGGGCGTGCTGTTCCTGGCGATTGGCATCGTGGTGGGCATGATCTATGTGTACCGTCAACGCCGTCTGGCGGCTCCGATGTTCCCGGTCGATTTGCTGAAGATACCGGTGTTTGCGCTCTCCATGGGCGCATCGGTAGGTGCATTCTGCGCGCAGATGCTGGGCTTTCTGGCGATGCCTTATCTGCTGCTCGAGGTGTTGGGCTACAGCCATTTGAAGGCCGGCCTGTTGATCACCGCGTGGCCATTGGCCACCGTGGTCGCCGCACCGATTGCGGGCCGACTCATCGGGAAAATTCCGGACGGTTTGCTGGGCGGCATTGGCATGGCGATGTTTGCGCTCGGCCTGCTGGCCTTGGCGCTGATGCCCGGGCAACCGGCCGACTGGAACGTCGCGTGGCGCATGGCCTTGTGCGGTGCGGGTTTTGGCCTGTTCCAGTCGCCCAACAATCACACCATCGTGACCTCGGCCCCGCTGCATCGCAGTGGTGCGGCCAGCGGCATGTTGGGCACCGCGCGCCTCACGGGCCAGACCCTGGGCGCGGTGGTGCTCGCCGCGATCTTTGCGCTCTGGCCGCAGCACAACGGATTTGCAGAGACCGTGGCCCTGTGCGTGGCCTCCGCGAGTGCGGTGCTGGCGGGAATCAGCAGCTCGCTGCGCCTCAAGCGCTCGGTGTCAGCGCATTGATTTCGCGCGCCAGCGCCTCCACCGACATCGGGGCGCAGCCTTCGGCGTGATTGCTGATGGCGACATAGGCCGGCTGCCCATGTTCGGAAAACGTGTGCAGGAGCCTGGCGAACTCGGCGTGCAACTCCGTCTCGGGGTGGTGAATCCGGTCGTAGGGCGAATACCGTTTTTCGGCCTCGGCGTAACCATAAGGCCCGTGTATGGGATGCAGGTTCCAGCGGCACACCAGCGGGCCGGGCCAGAGCCGTCTCAACAAGCGCAATTGTTCCGACAGCGGCGGCATCTTGGCGTGGAGCCCAAGGCAATAAGTAGCATTGCCGTCCTTCAGCGCCTGCGCAAACAACGGCGCAATGTCGGGCGCAAGCCACTGCGGGTCGCGTACCTCCACCGCAATCACCTGTTCGGGCGCATCGGGGTCGAGCGGCGGCAGGGCGCACAGCATCGTGCGCAGTCGCTCGATCACCTCTGGGAGTTGATCGAGCATCGACCAGGGCAGGGGGCTGAGTTGAAAGACCAGTGCGCCCAGATTCTTCCCCAGGCCTTCAATCGCGGGAGCGAGAAATTCCTGCACCGCCAACTCGGGGCTCAGGAATGCGGGGTTGGGCTCCTTGCCACGGCCGTCGTCGCCGCGCACCAAGGCATCGGTCAACAGACTGGGCGCCTTCACCATGAAGCGAAAGTCGGCGGGCACCAAGGCCGCGTAGCGCGCGTAGTCGCTGGCGGAGAGTGCTCGGTAGAAGCTGCGGTCGATACTCACGGTGCGAAACAGCGGGTGCTTCGCGTAGATCTCGAGCCCCTTCTTCGACAGCACCTGCTCGGAATGCGCGCCTTCCCAGACCAGACCCTGCCAGCCGGGATAGCTCCAGGACGAGGTGCCCAGCCGCAGCGTGGTCGGCAATGACTGGCCCAGCGCACGCAGTTCCTCGCTCCAGTCGACGGCTTGCAGGCTGCCCTTGCGTGCCTTGGGCTGGACGCTCGGCACTGCGTCGAAAGCTGCGTCGCCCTCTGGCGCAGACTCCGCTTCCTTGCGCTGCTTCGCCGGAGCTTTGGAGGCTTTCGGGTCGAGCTCCTTGAGCGCTTCCGGAATGCCAAAAAAATCATCTTGCATGGCTTGGGATTTTTACATCCATTGCAGCGGTATCAGGCAAATAACCCGCCTTCGTTGAGCATTTCAAACGCGATCTCGGGGTGCTGCTCCATGCTTTTCTTGATGGCCTGAGGAATCGCCTGCCGCGTTTTCTTGCACAGCCCCGGCTGCTCGTTCACCAGAATAGCGATGCCGCGCAGGGTTTTCACCTCGTTGGGGCTCAAGGTAATGGTGAGCGTGATGCCGAGTTGCTTTTCCAGCAATTCCTCGAGGTGCCGCAAATCTTCCAGAGAACGGAGGCTTTCCAGCCGCTGCAGCAACCGCTTTTCCTCTTCCCGAGTCAGGCGCATGATGCGCAGTTCTGCCTCGGACGCCGGCGATTGCAGCAGCACTTCCCGTCCGCAATTACAGGCACCCGGCGGGCATTCTGTGCGAATGGGGTAGGGGAAGGCGTTCATTCGACGATCGAATCGGGCTGTGAGTGGGTGATTGGTTTCAGGCAAATCATCCTATATCAATCGCCGATCGGCCTGTGAATGTGAGCGGCGAATCAATGTATAGGCGGCTCGGGAAGAATCCACGCATACGATTGCTGACATAAGCCCCCGAAATATGCCCCTGCGCATGTGGCAAACTCTCTGGTTCGTTCATCGCCTCACTCGAAACGCTCCGCAGCGAGCCTCAAATAGTTCATGCAGCAGATCACCCGGCAGTTGGCCGCAGAAATAAAAATCTCAGAATCCCAAGTACGTGCAGCAGTGGAACTGCTGGATGGCGGAGCGACCGTTCCGTTCATTGCACGTTATCGCAAGGAAGTGACCAATGGCCTCGACGACGTGCAGTTGCGCGAACTGGAAGCCCGTTTGTCCTACCTGCGCGAGTTGGAGGACCGGCGCGTCAGTGTGCTCAAGGCCATTGACGAGCAGGGCAAGCTGACCGATGCCTTGCGCGCAGCGATTGCCGCCGCGCCGACGAAGCAGGAGTTGGAAGACATTTATCTGCCCTTCAAGCAAAAGCGCCGCACCAAGGGCCAGATCGCCAAGGAATTTGGCATCGAGCCGCTGGCGGACAAGCTGTTTGCGGATCCGACTCTGGATCCGTTCGTGGAGGCCGAGGCCTTCAAGCGCGAGCCCGAAGTGCTGCCGGATGGCAAGCCGGGCGCCGATTTCTCGACCGTGCCCGCCGTGCTCGATGGCGTGCGCGACATTCTGTCGGAGCGCTGGGCGGAAGACGCCGTGCTCGTTCAGGCCATGCGCGAATGGCTGTGGTCCGAAGGCCTGCTGCGCAGCAAGAAGGTCGACTCCAAGAACGAGAACGACGTCGAAGTCTCCAAGTTCCGTGATTATTTTGAGTACGACGAGCCCATCGGTCGCGTTCCATCGCACCGCGCGTTGGCCGTGTTCCGTGGTCGCGGACTCGAGGTGCTGGAAGCCAAGCTGGTGCTGCCGGTCGAGCCCGAGCCGGGCAAGCCGAGCATCGCCGAAGGCCGCATCGCCAACCATCTGCAGTGGAGCCACAGCGCCCGCAAGTCCGATGATCTGATTCGCAAGTGCGTGGCCTGGACCTGGCGCGTCAAGCTGAGTCTGTCGACCGAGCGCGACCTGTTTTCTCGCCTGCGTGAAGACGCCGAAAAAGTGGCGATCAAGGTGTTTGCCGACAACCTGCGCGATCTGTTGCTGGCCGCTCCGGCCGGCCCGCGCACCGTGATGGGGCTGGATCCGGGCATCCGTACCGGCGTGAAGGTCGCGGTGGTGGACTCCACCGGCAAGCTGGTCGATACCTCGACGGTGTTCCCGCACGAGCCGCGCAAGGACTGGGAAGGCTCGCTGCACACGCTGGCCAAGCTGGTCGAAAAGCACGGCGTCAACCTGATTGCCATTGGCAACGGCACGGCCAGTCGCGAGACCGACAAGCTCGCCGCCGACCTGATCA
>CALMCS010000983.1 GCA_937862875.1 uncultured Comamonadaceae bacterium | reverse complement strand
CAGAACCCAGTAACGCCCCTCATGCTCGAACACCAGGTCTGCGAAGCCCATGAGCATGCCGTGAAGACTGCGTGTAGACAGAACGACGCGGTCTCGCCCGGGAAGAATGTGCTGCCGACACAAGCTGTCGAGCTTGTCTGCAGGAAGCTGAGCTACAGGGAGCCAGAACTCCATCTCGGCCAAGCGTGATTTCAGCTGCGCCAAGCTGCAACCTATGGGAGGCAGCTGGTGATGCACGACGGCGGTAAGCCAAATGATCAGATCATCAGCCTGCCCCGTGCGTCCGGCGCGGTTGCAGCGACTGCGCAGCCGTTCCGAGAGTAACCCCTGAGCGTTAGGCTCCAATGCAAAGTCTTCGCCGCTAAGCCATTCGAGTTGGTCATGCACGAAGTTGCCCACCACGGCCCCGCGCGTAAAGCGATGCCACACTGGACCTGTGACGGATCCGGGTTCGTGCATGCCAAACAAGCCGGCAGAGTCCGGGTCAACTCCTTGGGATTCATCATCGGCAGGCCGTATCGGCGTGGTGGGCAAAATCGGCGGAAATGGAACCTCCGCAGAAGTTCCAGAAGCCACGGATCGCACCAGCGAGGAGAAACTCCCGATTCCCCAACGGCGATCAAACTCGCCCATGTAGACCCCTTGCATCTGCAGCGCAATGGCTTCGCCGCGCGGTTGAAGCATGGTCAGCCCAACAGTGCTTGGCGCGTTAAGACATTGGAGATCAGGGGTGGCTTCAGCGAAAGCGTCCAGGCGCGATCGCCATTCCGCAGCCCCGATGGGAGCATCACCCGACAGCAGGTACCCGCTGCCACTGCGTTCATTCACGCAAGACTTGCTGTTTCCCTTGCGCAGCGGGCCCCAGCCCATCCATAAGGCGTGGCGAGGCCGCGTCAGGGCAACGTAGAAAAGGCGCAGATCCTCGCGCAAGCGCTCGCGGTCGGCATACGCCAACTCTTCATCGCTGTAGTCCAAACGCAACTCGCGCTCGCCATCCACCTGTGGCACACGAACAAACGGTGTACCGCGCCGCTCTACCGCCCGGAAATCAGCCGCAAACGGAAGGAATACCACGGGGTACTCCAAACCCTTGCTCTTGTGCACCGTGACGACCTTGACCAAATCAGCATCGCTTTCCAGGCGAACCACCTGCTCATCGGTACCAGCACCTGGCGCTTGTATCTGCGTTGATAGCCAACGAATGAGTGACTGCTCCCCCTCCAACTCGGCGCTGGCGTTCTGCAGCAATTCGGCCAAGTGAAGGAAATTGGTCAGTCGACGTTCACCTCCCACATCGGACAGCCAGCGAGCCGGCAAACCCATGCGATGCAAAGTCTGGCGCAGCATTGCCAGCACTCCCTGGCGCTGCCAGACGACATGCAGCGTACGCAGCACCTCGCTCTGGTCGTCAAACGCTTCATCATCCGCGGCCAGAAAGGCCAGAACTTCCAATGACAGGCCCATGAGGCGCGTTGCCAAGCCAGCGCGCACGGCACGACTATCCAGCGGCGTGGCCACTGCGCGCAGCCAGTACAGCAAGTCCTGCGCTTCGCTGCTGGTGAATACAGACTCCTTGTCCGACAGATAAACCGATGCCACACCACGGCGCTGCAGTTGGCGGCGCACCGCGGTAGCTTCGCGACCTGTTCTCACCAAAATGGCGATATCACGTGGACGTAATCGGTCGAAAGTTCCATCGGGCTCCGCAAAACCGACAGATGCATCGTTGAGCCATTGGACGATCTGCTCGGCACAACACTGTGCCAGGTGGCGCTGCAAATCTTGACTGGCCAGTGGTCCACCATCCTCGTCCGCATGCCAGGCCAACGTGATCGCGGGTACACGCTGTTCGCCCGCCACGAAACGCTCTGTGCGCCCACGGGCGTGCACCGGCTCGAAGGGCAGTGGATTTTGAGCCACGCCCTCCTTCCAGGTCTGGAACAGAAATGCTCCCTCACCAGCGCGCTGCTCAGCCTGTGCGAACCACTGGTTCACGGCGTGCACCAGCTCCTTGGTCGAACGGTAATTCGTACCCAGCACGTAGTGCCGCCCTTCGGTGGCGCTTCGGGCGCGCAGATAGCTGTGTATGTCCGCGCCCCGGAACCCGTAGATAGATTGCTTGGGATCACCGATCAGCAACAGGGCACTGTGGGGATCATTGTCTGCGGTTCGATAGATACGGTCGAAGAGGCGGTATTGCAGGGGCGATGTGTCCTGGAATTCGTCAATCAATGCTACGGGGTACTGCGTCAGAATCCGCGCGCGCAGCACAGCGCCGTTCTCGCCTGCCAGAGCACGGTCCAGGCGCTCCAACATATCCGCGAAGCCAAACGTCCCGGCCTGGCGCTTGAGGAATTGCATGCGCTGCTGAACTTGGGCGGCGGCGTGCAAGCGTATAGCAACATGGAGGCTGGGCAACTGCGCAAGGGCTGAAAGCAGCTCTTGCAACGCCTGCGATTCGGGCGGCAGCGTGACCCCAACGTCGCCCTTTCTTGCATCATCCAAACCGGAGGGAATCAATCGCGTGGCCCCCGTCTTGAGATCTTGAGCCAAACTGTCGTGTGGTTGAGCGGCCCATGAGCGCAGTGTCTGCAGCCAGCCTTTGTAGTTCACGGCCTTGAGTTTGTGGCCATTCCAAGCAGCCTTGTTGTTGTCGATTTGACCGTCCAACCAGTCCTCCAGGCGCTGAGCACGTGCAGCCCATCCGTCCGCCAGGGCGACCAAAGACGCTTCGCGTTCGTTTTGCACACGCTCAATGAGCGAACCCAATTCCTCGAAGCCCAATGCGGGGTCAACGGGCTCCCGACACAACTGTCGCATGTCATCCACAAGAGCATCCACGTGCGGCCAGACTTCGAGTGCTGCTTCCAGCACGGGCCCATCCAGCGGATAACACTGCTGACGCCAGTAGTCTTGGGCGGACTCTGTCTGGCGCTGTTGCTCGTCGGGCTCCAATTCCTCATCGAACAAATTACCGCTGTCAAAAGCATGCTCACGCAACATGCGCTGGCACCAGGCGTCGATCGTGTGGATGGCCGCGTCGTCCATGCACTCGGCAGCCATTGCAAGGCGCCACGCGGCCTGTTGGCGCGCGGCGCCTTCAGGGAATGACTGGAACAGAGCGAGTAGCAGGTCATCGTGAGGCTCGATGGCGCGCTCACCTCTGAAGCAGGCGACTGCCTCAACCAGGCGAGCACGGATCCGGTCTGAGAGCTCTCGTGTGGCTGCCCGAGTGAACGTCATGACGAGGATCTCCGGAGGCATCAACGGCCGGGCGAAACCCTCTGACCCTCCGTGGCACAGCACCAGCCGCAAGTAGAGAGCGGCAATGGTCCAGGTCTTGCCTGTTCCTGCACTGGCTTCGATCAGGCGACTGCCGTGCAGCGGGAAGTCCACAGATTGCAAAACGTGACTCATGACTGCGACCCCTCGACCGTTACCTGATCCAAGCCCACAGGCGTCACACACTCCTTACACCACTGGTGCATAGGCCCATAAACCCTCGGAGCGAATTCGTAAAGGCGTCCATCTGCGGCCAAGGTCTCATAGTCCGGATAAAGCCTTGCCCAGTACACGTCAGTGACCTCCCCTTCCGAGTTGAATCCCCCCTCATAGGCATCAACAGCTTTCTCTGGCTTGTCGCTGCTGAGCATCAGTCCGGTTTTGCGTGGCAAGGGGATGGGTGCATGCTGCCCCGTGCGCCAGAGATCCAACAAATCATCAAGGGCTAGGCGGGCCGTGGCTGGATCCATGGGCTGCACTCGTAAACAAAGATCTCTTCCGAGCAAAAGACCCTTGACCTCAACATCGCAGGCTGAAGCTACCAGGCTTTGTAAATAGATCGGCAGCAACTTGTCGAGGCGAACGGTGCCCTGCTTGTCTGTGACGTCTCGGGGGTCCAGAGTTAACCAAATCGGGACAGCCGATGCATCTCCCGCTGGCATCAACAATTGATCCAGCCAATCCTCCAGCACGACATCTCCGTGGGTGTATTGCAGAAGCCTGCGTTCTGATGAATCGGTGACTTGCGCCCGCAGCCTTTGCCAGGCATTCAAACCCGGAAGTAGCATGGCCTGCAACTGCGTCGCTTCGCGCTGCCCCAAACCGGCGAGCGGCAAACGACCGGCGCGCTGCAGACTGTTCAGATGGGCCTGCAGCAGGCGCTGCACCACATCACCGCCCCGTCGATCAACGTCCCGGACTAGCCAGTCTGCGCTTACTTGCAACTGCAACTCCTGCACAAGCTGGTATGCCTGCAGCCCGTCCAGATGGAAGACTTCGTCGTCCTCCAGCGCGCTGTCATCTTGCTCGAAGTACACGTTGAGCCGCTGACGGAAAAACGCCTGCGCTGGATTGCGCACAAACGCAGTGAGCTGGCGGACAGTCAATGGTACGTGTGAATCGGGCGCAAATGCATCCAACGACGGCACTTGCGCCTCAGGTGGACCCGAAGCGGCATGCGCATCCCGCCATTCCGTTGCATATGTGGACAAGGACGTTCCGGCTTCGAAATAGGCGCGACTGAAGGGTTGTAGCGGATGGTGGAGGGTGCGCTCTTTCAGAAGATCCGGCTCACCTCTCCAGCCCCCAGACAGGTAGTCACGCAGTTGCGATACCAACACAGAGGGAGGTTGCTCACTGTTGTCGCGTACGTGATGGCCGACCCAACTGATGTAAAGCATGCGTCGGGCGGAAAGAAGCGCATCCAGCATGAGCTGGCGATCATCGTCGCGACGAGCGCGGTCTCCTGGGCGATACTGTCCAGGCTGCTGCATCAGGTCGAAGTCGCTTCGCATCGTCCGGCGCGGGTAGTCCCCATCGTTCATACCGAGGAGACAAACGACCTCGAAAGGGATCGCCCGCATTGGCATGAGAGTGCAGAAGGTCACACCACCGGCTCGGAAGCGCTGATTCAACGATGGCTGCTCCAACGCAGAAAGCCATGCTTCTTGCGCCACAGCCAGAGGCAACGACTCAACATAGATGGCTTGTTCGCACGCTTCTTGCCAAGCGGTGAGCGCTGAATCCAAGGCATCGAGCAAGGCTCGGTCGGTATCGTCCTGTGCGAGGAACATGTCCAACATCAGCTGCCGCAGGCGCTGGCCCCAGACGTCGGGCGTGGCGTCCACCAGGCTCTCTTGCCACCAGCAAAGCAAGCGTTCCAGAACGGCTTCGAGAATTCCTGCAAGCTCTGCACTTAGTCCGCCCACTTCGTCATAAGGCTCAATGCCGTTGAAGGCGGCCGCTGCCTGTACGTCGCCTTCCAGCACAAGGGAGCCGGTGCCACTGGCGTAACCCAGCAACATGCGTCGCAGGCCAAACCAGGCGCTGTTGTGCTCGCCGCAAGCCTGCAGGCCCAGGCTTTCGCGTTGGGATGCATTCAACCCCCAGCGAATGCCGGCTCCAGTCATCCAATGCGTGAGCTGCGTCAAGTCTTCAGCCACCAATCCAAAGCGGGCGGCCACTGCAGGCACTTCCAGTAAATCGCACAGTTCAGACATCCGGCAGCGTTGTTGCGGCAGGCGCAGCAACCATTGCAAGGCAACGACCAGCGGACTACTGACGCGAGCGCTCAGGTCGGCAATATCGAATGGGATGTGGCGCGCATCTGTTCGCGCGTACTGCCCGAATACTGCGCGGATAGATGGGGCCGCAGTCTGCACATCGGGCAACATGACCACTATGTCGCGTGGCTGAATCGGTGCCTCGTTTGCGGAAGTGGGCTGTGCCAATAGAGCCAACAATTGGTCATGCAGAACTTCCAACTCGCGCACAAGGCTGTGAGCGCTGTGAAAAACAATGGATCGATCCGCCACTGGCACCGTGTGGCCGGGCAGCGCGGTTCGAGGGTGCTCTGCCATAGGCAACAGATCGCGAATGCTGCGTTGAACTTGCTGCAAAAGGTTGCCCTGATCTGGCATGCCCTCGTCATACAGGTCCACACGGGGCCACTGCATGCGAGCCGCCATTTCCTGGGTGGTATCAAACTCATCGAGCTGGCGCACATAGTCGCGGCTCTGTCTTCCCCAGGCGGCTAGAAGCGGATGCGCATGGGCATGCATGGCCTCCAACGGCAAGCTGGCCAGGTCCTGACCCTTGCGTAAGGGCTGACGGCGGCGCTTTATGCGCAGCAACTCCCGTCCGTCGATGGCATCAGCCCAGTGAAATCGGCATGGATTGGGGACCGCAAGCAAAATTTGGCTGTGCCGGGCCAGCGCCGACAAAAGTTGCAGCATCGACAGCGGAAGATGGCTGAGACCAAACACCACCACTCTTCGAGCTACAGGATGAGCCAGCGGCTCATCAGCATGCAATTTGTCCAGAACTTGAGCAAATACGGCTGTCCGAGTGACGGTCTGCTCTTCGGGCGTCAAGTCCGCAATCACTGCACGCCACAGTGCCGACTGCCACGCTTGGTCAGCAGGCACGACCTGGTCGTTTCGCCCAGGATTGCTAAGAACTTCTCGACTCTCTGCCCAAGCCTGCAGCCAGTCACTGCGGTAGATCTGGTATTGATCGAAGAGGTCCGCGAGACGCTCGGACAACTGCAGAAGGCGTTCTGGCTCCCCGGGCCGTAAAAAGTTGGCGATGGGTGCGAACACAGGCTGATCCACCAGCGTGGGTAGCAGTCGCATCAGCCGCCAGACCAGGGGCGTCTTGTCAAGCGGCGAGTTTCGCGGCACCGCCCTCCTCCCCAGTACCTGCCGATAGGTACGCCACAGGAAGCGGGCTGGCAATTCAACCTGAGCAGCGGCACAGATGCCGTGCTGAGAGGCCACTTGCATCTTGAACCACTCTGCCATGCCATTGCTTTGCACCAGCACGGTCTCGGTCTCCAGGGGGGCTAGCGGATGCGCCGCCATCCATGCCGCGACAGTCTCTGCCAAAGATTCTGTCTGATTGCTGTGCAGAGCTATCAGCCCCGGTTGCCATTGCTTTGTCACTATCGCATCCCCCTCATCGCAAAATATTTACCTGCGGATCAATCGTCGCGATCAATCGCTGCTGATTAAGAGAACCAATGGCCCTTCATTTTTTCCAGAAAAGCTTGCGTTATGGGGTAGCCCGAGGCGGAACCGATCACCGCGTCGATCCCGCAATGTGGGCAAACGGCTGTGGCGCTTTCAAGGTCTGAGTTTTTGGATTCTTCCCACCACTGAGTGATGTCTTGAGGCGAGAAGATACGCAAGCAATAGAAGCAACCGCATGCAGCGCTGTTCTCGATTTGCTGGCGATGTCTGCTACTGAATTTGCGGGCATCCACATGGTCCCCGGTTTCACGGAGATCAGCAGCCACCACGGGCATTTCGTCTATAGGGTATGAAAATGCTTCTACAAAGACTGGCTGCCGGGGTATGCGGGCAACATATTCGTAGTCCTGGCCCGGAGCAAACCAATATGTTTGCATCTGGCTCAACAGTTCCATCGTCACCGGAAACCCTGACTCGGATCCGATAACGGTGTCAAAGCCGCAGTGAGGGCAGAGTGCCGTTTCTCCTTTCTCATTGAGCAACTCTGGAGGCGTTCCATAGGGCGCGTCCGTCCATTTAGTGATGCTGGAGAACTCCAGCATGCGTGCGCAGTGAAAGCAGCCGCATTCGGTGCTCTCCTGTAGCGCAAGGCGATTCTGTTCGCTCCCGAATACGGCGTTGACATGCCACCCCTCAGCCTCTGGGCGAAGAACTTCGTACCAATGCATATGTTTCAAGCCTTTTTAGTCAATTCGTTGAACAGAATGTCTGCGCTGCTGCGCTATTGCTCTTCACCAGTGGCCGACGGTAGTACGCGGTCCAATTGCGCTCATTGATCTTCAACCAAGAACACGGGATGTGAGCGTCTATACCTCCAACAACGCAGAAGTCTTGCCACTGCAATTGCCCATCGACGACCCCTGGACCTCGAAACCCCATGTTTTTCCAGTCTTCGACCATGAAGTGCATGTCCATGGGGTTCATGGCACCATCACGAAATAGTTTGTTGTCTCTCCAGCAAGATCCCGCCACGGTTGTGGCGCCGTCGAGACCATAGTCACGGCTGAACTGTTCCCAGCCACCTTCGAACTTTTGATCGATCACCCGGATGGGAACAATCAGATTGATGAATTCAAGTCGTATCGCCATAGCCTCCCTCCAAAACCCCATGTGGGGATAGTCTCAAAATTCTTCTGCCTTACACATCGCCAATCTCCTGGCCGGGTTGGTTGATGAGGACTTAACCTTCATCGCAAAATCAACATATGGACATGGCGCACCAGCCGCTTCACGGGTTTAGTCAGCAAGACTTTTGGATCAACAGCGCTTGTCATTGCGCCCGTCAAGGCCGCTGTGACTGAATTTCCCGCATCCATACTCGATCGCACCTCGCGCGCAACCCCGTCATATGGGTGGCCTACGTCATCCGTCTTGCCATGTCCGATTCCAAGGGGATCGATTTCGTGCAGGATGCTCGCAATTTGGGGGGCATCCAGGGTGCAGGTTATGGATGAATCCTCGGGATGGGCCTCCCATTGCACCTGACGCCTGCAAAGCGCCTCAGTATCGGAATTGGCAGCTATTCCATTGGCAGAAAGTTCGGGAATACCCAGGTTTTTGCGCCTCTTGCGAACGCGATCAACGTACTCGCTGCGCATCGGATTGATGCCGCGATCTCGGTCTTTTGCATCCGCATTGCTGTCATACATATAGTCGTATTCCTCCGGGAATACATCGATATGCAGTGTAAAAACGGCCTTTTCAAAACAGTCTCGATCAAGCCGTGTGTCACTCGAGGGGTCTCCGCGTCCATCCGCTGAATTTTTGCGGGATTCAACGAATCTGGCCGCTTCCTCTTTCTTGAATCTATTCACGAGACCTCCCAGAATCACTGCT
>CALMCS010000982.1 GCA_937862875.1 uncultured Comamonadaceae bacterium | reverse complement strand
CCGAATGCGGTCTGGATGAACAACGGCCCTTTCAGCAAACCGCGATCACGGAAATGCGCTGCGGTGTAGAGATGCCCCACGTCGTAGCACTCGATCTCGAAACGTGTGCCGGTATCGCCGCAGGTGCGCAGGATGTATTCGATATCGCGAAAGGTGTTGCGAAAAATATTGGCTTCGCTGTTCTTCAGATAAGGCTCTTCCCAGTCGTACTGAAAATCCTTGAAGCGCTGCAGCATCTCGTACAGACCGAAGTTCATCGAGCCCATGTTGAGCGATGCGATTTCGGGCTCGAATGCCAATGCTGGTTGCAGACGTTCTTCCACCGCCATCGTGGGCGAGCCGCCCGTGGTGATGTTGATGATCGCATCGCACTCGCGCATGATGCGCGGAAGAAACTGGCGGAAGATTTCTGGGTCTTGCGACGGCTTTCCGGTCTCTGGATCACGGGCGTGCAGGTGCACTACGGAGGCTCCCGCCTTGCTGGCATCGATGGCGGCCTGCGCGATTTCGTCGGGTGTCTTGGGCAGGTACGGCGACATCGAAGGCGTGTGCACCGCGCCCGTTACCGCACAGGTGATGATTACTTTTTTCATAATAAACTCCGTCAGACAATATGGGTGGCTTGGAAGGTGGTTTGCTGCCACTGCTGGGCGGCAGAGAGTCGCCAGACCTGTGTGGTGATGGCGCGCATGTCGATGACCTGGCCCGTGGCTCGCAAGCGGATGCGTTGCTTCAACTCGCCCGTCGCTACGGCTCCTTCGCCGCATGCTCGCTTCATCAATTTCACGCCGACCACCGAGATGAACTCGATGTGTTTGCCCACCGTGGTGAGATACCCATCGCGGTCTTCGCTTTTGCCGTTCGCGTGAATGTGCACAAGGTCTTCGCTGATCAGGTTTTTGAGGGCTTGAAGATCATTACCGACCAAGGCTTCGCAGCGGCGCTGTTCATGCGCGCTGATGGTGGTTTGCAGATCGTTGCTCATCACGCCTCTCCTTCCGGACGCACCGTGTTTTCGATGCTTCCCACGCCATCAATCTCCACCCGCACCACATCACCCGCGCGCAGCCAGCGCGGCGGCTTCATGCCACCCGCGACGCCCCCCGGAGTACCCGTCAAAATCACATCGCCGGGCTCCAAAGTGAAGGCCTGCGAGAGATGCGCAATCTGGTCGAAGCAATCAAAGATCAGCTCGCGGGTGTTGGAGGATTGGCGCACCTCGCCATTCACCAAGCAGCGAATGCCGAGCGCATGCGGATCGGGCACCTCGTCGCGCGTGACGATCCACGGGCCGAAGGGTGCGTGCGTATCAAACGACTTGCCCAGCATGAATTGCGAGGTGCGCAACTGCCAGTCGCGCACGCTCACGTCGTTGGCCGCGCAGTAGCCGAAGATCACCTCCGCCGCGTTCTCGCGCGTGACGTGTTTGCAGCGGCGGCCAATGATGAAGGCCAGCTCGGCCTCGTAGTCCAGTTGCTCCGAGACCTTGGGCAGCTCAATGCTGTCAAACGGGCCGCGTGCGCTGGTGGGCATCTTGGCAAACCAGAGTTGCCGCTCGGGCTTGGCCATATTCGATTCGGCGATGTGGTCTGCGTAGTTCAAACCAATGCCCAGGATTTTTCCCGGACGCGGAACGGGTGCCAGCAAATGCACTTGCGACAGTGGCAGATCGACGGCACCGGCATCCGCCAGCGTTTGCAGCGGCCCCTGCCAGAGTGACCACGCATCGATCAAGCCGATCATTTCGCGTGGCGCTTCGGGCAGGTGTTTTTGAATGTCGATGATGCCGGTCTCACCAACCACCAGACCGAGCGCAGGGGCCGCGCCCGGCGCTTCAAACGTGACGAGTTTCATAGATGTGAGAAAAATTAGAGGAACGAATGCATCTCGGGCGCAACTCGGTGCGCCCGAGCGTGAAGCCAAAGATCAGGCCTGCGGGCCTACGTTGCCGCCGGGGCGTGCCGCCGTTCCCTGAATGGCCAATTGCGCATCCGTAGCGCCGCCCTGCCACATCGCCAGCATCACGTCGGGATCGAA
>CALMCS010000981.1 GCA_937862875.1 uncultured Comamonadaceae bacterium | reverse complement strand
GCGCCCTCGGTAATCACCACCTGTTCGGGCCCGCAGCGCACGCCGCGCGCCACCGCCAGATGCTGGGCGATGGCCACGCGCAGACGCTCTTCGCCATGCGGGTCGCCATAGCCCAGGGCACTGACGCCGGCGCGCTGAATCGCGCGGTCGAGGCAGCGCTTCCAGACCGCCAGCGGAAATCGGGACAGGGCCGGAACGCCGGGGCGAAAGGCCCATTGCTCGGACGATGACCGTCCGTTGTCCCGCACCAGCGCATTGCGTTGGGCAACGGCGGGCAGGGCGCTCTGGCGTTTGCTTGGGGCCTTCGCTGCGCGCCTGGAGGGATCCACCGCACCGGTATGCGCCAGCGCGGCGACCGTTGTGCCCTGTCGGCTGAGTTGAATGAAACCCTCGGCCCCCAGCAGGTCGTAGGCAGCGGTGGCGCTGTTGCGCGACACCCCCAGCGCCTCGGCCAGCGCACGCGAGCCGGGCAAGCGCGCGCCCGAGGGCATCCGTCCGCTCAGAATGGCCGCGCGGATCTGTTGATGCAGTTGGCGTTGCAGCGACTCACCGCCACGCTCGCGCACCAGCGGGGTCTCGGCGAGCAAGGCAATCAAGGGGTCGGCGGTGGTCCACAAAGGTGTTGACATGGGCGCGGTCAATGAGAGAGCACAACGAAAACCAGCCGCGCTCGGCAGACCGATTCGTGGCACCAACAAATCCAGCGATTGTGGCGCTTTTCATTGGACCACGAATATTCTAAATTCGACTGCATTCGACGGTAGTTCATTCACACCTTGAAAAATTGAAGACTCAACTCAGGAGCGTTCCCAGCATGTCAGTACACACCAACGAATTCGGTCAACCCGTCGGCCACGATCTGCCCCATTGGACACCGCGCAATCCGCCCAGCGGCGTGAGCTTGAAGGGGCGTTTTTGTCAGCTCGAACCGATCGACCCAGCGAAGCATGCCGCCGATCTATTCGCCGCCTACAGCAGCGCCCCACGCGGCTGGACCTACATGATGGCCAGCCCGTTCACGCAAGAGGCCGACTACCGCGCCTACGCCGAGACCATCGCCAAAAGCACCGATCCACGCCACTATGCGGTGATCGATCTGCAAACCGGCAAGGCGGTGGGTACCTTGTCGCTGATGCGCATCGACGTGAACAACGGCGTGATCGAGGTCGGCAATGTGATGTTCTCGCCGCTGCTGCAGCAAACCCCGATTTCGACCGAGGCGCAATGTCTGCTGATGGCCTACGCGTTCGACGAGCTGGGGTATCGGCGCTATGAGTGGAAATGCGATGCCTTGAACGCACCTTCGCGCACCACGGCCGATCGCCTCGGCTTCACGTTCGAGGGCGTATTCCGCCAAGCCGTGGTGTACAAGGGCCGCAGCCGCGATACGGCCTGGTTCTCGATCCTCGACTCGGAGTGGCCGAAGGTGAAAGCCGCCTTCCAAGCGTGGCTCGCGCCGGAGAATT
>CALMCS010000980.1 GCA_937862875.1 uncultured Comamonadaceae bacterium | reverse complement strand
GGACAAAAGCTCGGAACTACATGCTGCGATTCGCCTGAAGCCCTCTGACGACCTTTTGCGGGTACATCTCTTTCAGCTGTATGCGCAGGAAGGCAAATGGCAGAAGGCGTTGACTCAGTTGCAGGTTGCTGCACAACTGAGCGACACGCATAAATTGCTCGCGCAGGCGTACGTGCTCGCCCTGCGCGCCGAGTCGCAAAGAGAAGAAGTATTCAAGGGAGTGCGTTCCCCCAAAGTGCTGGGAGAGCCAAGGGCTTGGATTGAGCCATTGATTGCTGCGATGCACAAAGATGCAGACCACGAGCACGCATTCGCCTGCGATTTACGTGCCAAGGCGCTGCTTGCGGCCCCACCGATTTCCGGTCACGTGGATGACAAGACCTTTGAGTGGATTGCCGACTCCGATTCGCGTATCGGGCCGGTGCTCGAGGTTGTGATGAATGGCGTGTATTGCTGGGCTCCCTTTGACAGCATCGTAGAAGTGAAAATCGATGCACCCGCCGACTTGCGTGATTTGGTCTGGATCCCTGCGCAATTGCAACTCATCCACGAAGGACTGCAACCCGTGTTGTTACCCGTGCGCTACCCCATTGAGGAAGGCGTCACGGAAAGCGTGCATCTCGAATCGCGTCTCACAAGCTGGACGCAGCCCGCAGAGGGAACATGGATAGGTCATGGCGTGAAGATCTTTGCCACAGACTCACACGAACACTCCCTATTGGATTGTCGCCACATCCGGATGGATTCCCCCGATAGCGCAGATCATTGAGGTCATCCGCTATGAATCAGACCGATGGAGAACGATACCGCGTGGGAACGGCCGATCGGCTGCTTCCCACCTTGCTGGACCGATTGACGGACCATGCACCGCAACGCGACAAAGATACGGCATCCGAGCGTTCCATCACTCGCAAACAACTGCGTCAGATCATTCTCCGTGATCTGTCCTGGCTGCTCAACGCCACCAACTCAGAAGCCGATTCCACGATTCGAGACTTCCCGGAAGTCCGTACTTCAACGCTCAACTTTGGACTGCCTGCACTCTCGGGGAAGCGCGCCTCCAACGTACAACTGAGCGATCTCGAAAATGCGATCCGCACCGGCATTCAACTCTTTGAACCCCGAGTGATGCCGGCCACCCTGGTGGTTCACGCACATGTTTCCTCCGAGAACGAAGCAGCCCACAATATGGTGGTCTTCGAGATCAGAGGGCAGATTTGGGCACACCCCTACCCCATCGAAATGCTGCTCAAATCCAGCATCGATCTGGAGACAGGCTCCGTCACCCTGCTCGACCAGCTGGGAGACAACTGATGGATCCCCGACTGCTGGAGTACTACAACCGCGAGCTGGCATATGTCCGCGAGATGGGGGCTGAATTCGCTCAGGAACACCCCAAGATCGCTGGTCGCCTTGGAATGAAGGGCATTGACGTTGCCGATCCCTATGTCGAGCGCTTGCTGGAG
>CALMCS010000979.1 GCA_937862875.1 uncultured Comamonadaceae bacterium | reverse complement strand
CGTGACCAGATCCAGGACACCTCCAAGCGCATCAAGCGCCTGGGTGAGTCGTCGCAGGAGATTGGTGAAATTACCGAACTGATTTCCGACATTACCGAACAGACCAACGTGCTGGCTCTGAATGCCGCCATTCAGGCCGCATCCGCTGGTGAAGCGGGCCGAGGCTTCTCGGTGGTTGCGGAAGAAGTGCAGCGTCTGGCGGAACGTTCCGCCGATGCGACGCGCCAGATTTCGGCACTCGTGAAGGCGATTCAGACCGACACCCAGGATGCCGTGGCCGCTATGGAGCGTTCCACGCAGGGTGTGGTTGAAGGAGCCCGACTGTCCGACTCGGCCGGTACCGCTCTGTCCGAGATTGACCGCGTGTCGCGCCGTCTGTCCGAGCTGATTGAACAGTTCTCGACCTCCACATCGCGCGAGGCTGAACTCGCCAACGAAGTGGCCGAGAACATCCAGCACATTTTTGCTGTGACGGAGCAAACCGGCGAGGGTACGCGTACGACGGCCCAGCAGGTGCGCGAACTGTCGCAAGTGGCGGAGGAACTTCGTCAGTCCGTGTCGCGTTTCAAGATTGCCTGAGACTCACGTTTCCTCATTAACGAACTGGTCCCACGCGGGCTGGGGACGAATCCATGTCATCTCTTGAGGCTGTCAACGCTTCGGTCACTGATTGGACACATGGTGAGCAGGACTTGGGTCCTCTCGCATGGGTGCTTGACGAACTTCGCAAATCGCTGGATGGAACGGTCAAGGCGATGCGCCGCTTTGTGCGCGACGCTGAAATTGCCCGTGAGTCCGATCTCGCATCTCTCGATGTAGGTCCGCTGCGCATTGCGCGCCAGCAACTGCACCAGGCCAGCGGCGCGCTGGATATGGTGGGCATGGTCTCACCAGCCCTGATCCTGCGTGCGCTGGAGTCCGCAGTTCAGAAATACGTGCAGCGCCCAGAGCTCTGCACGGATGCGGCGGCCAACACCATCGAGCGCTCCAGCTTTGCGCTGATTGCGTATCTGGAAAGCGTACTGGCCGGCAAGCAAGTGTCCGCCGTGGCCCTGTTCCCGCAGTACCGCGAAGCGCAGGCGCTGAACGGTGTGGAACGTGTGCATCCGGCCGATCTGTGGCCCGTCGAGCGCCGTTTCCGTGAACCGGACATCGCCATCACGGTGCCGCCGCAGCCCTACAACGCCGAGGCGCGTGCCAAGCTCGACAGTGCCGTGCTGCGCATCATCAAGTCCGCCGATCAACGCGCGGATGCCGAGCTGTTCCTGCTGTGCCAGGGCTTCGCGGCGGGCGAGGCGGATCGCCAGATCCGTTCGTTCTGGAAGATCTGCAGCGGCTTCTTCGAATCGCTGGTCGCAGGGCTTCTGAACCCCGATGTCTTTGTGAAGCGTGTCGCTTCGCGCGTGCTGCTGCAATACGCAACGCTGTCCAAGGGTGATCGCACGATTGCGGATCGTCTGGTGCATGAGCTGTTGTTCTTCTGCGCGCAGGCCAAGACGGCCGGCGACGGTCCACCGCAAGCGGTGACACCGGCACTGGATGCCGTGCGCCTGGCCTTTGGTCTGGATCGCCATCACCCGGTCGATTACAACGTGGCGCGTTTCGGTCTGTACGACCCGACGATGCTCGCACAGGCGCGCAAGCGCATTGGCGCGGCGACGGAAACCTGGTCGGCACTCGCCGGCGGTGACCGCAACAAGCTCAAGCCATCGGTCGATCAATTCAGCCTGGTGTGCGACTCGCTGCGCAAGCTCCACCCCGGCAGCGAACCGCTCGCCGCGGCGCTGATGAATGCGGTCGAAACCACCGCTCGCGCAGGCGAGCCTCCAGCGCCCGCGTTGGCGATGGAAGTGGCGACGGCCGTGCTGTATCTGCAGGCCTCATTTGAAGAGCTCGATGTGGCGCATGACCACATGGGCGAGCGCGCTCAGCGCCTGGCCGCACGCCTCGATGGCGTGGTGGCCGGTGGCGACTCCGAGCCGCTCGAGCCCTGGATGGAAGAGCTGTACCGCCGTGTCAGCGATCACCAGACCATGGGCAGCGTGGTGGATGAATTGCGCGCGACCTTGGCCGATGCCGAGAAGTCGATGGACCAGTTCTTCCGCACCCCCGGTGAAGCATCGGTGCTCGCCAGCGTCCCGGGTCGCCTCGGTCAGATGCGCGGCGTGCTGTCGGTGCTGGGCCTCGATCAGGCGTCGCAGGCCGTGGTGCACATGCGTGACACGGTCGAGCGTCTGTTCCTCGGTACCGTGCCCGAAGAAGAGCGCCAGTCGGTGTTCGACAAGCTGGGCAACAACCTGGGCGCGCTGGGCTTTCTGATCGATATGCTGAGCTATCAGCGCACGATGGCCCGCAAACTTTTTGTGTATGACGAAGCCAAGGGCGAACTGCGCCTGGTGATGGGTCGTGCCAAGCCGCACCGCGCGGAAGACCAGCCGGAAGCGGTCAACGTGGTGCTCGACGCACGCGGTGGCCCACCGATGGCACCGCCGGTGGCTGCTGCTGTGGCCCCTGCCGAAACCTTGGCACCGGTTGCAGAGTCCGTCTCTCCTTTGTTGGACGTGCCTGGACTGGTGTCCGCACCAGTATCTGTGCCTGCAGCTGCGCCAGTACCCGACGCGCCGGTCGCGTTGGCCGTACCCGATGCGGTGGAGCCTGCTGCGGTCCATGTGGAACCAGCGACTTCGCGCGAACTGGAAAATCTCGGATTCGAACTGAATCTGGACCAGAGCGCGATCGCACCGATCGACTCCGCCGTCACCATTGCGGTCGAGCCGATTCAGCCGCCCGTGTCCGCGCCCATGCCTGCGCCCGGCGACGAAGACGACGAGCTGCTGCAGATCTTCCTGGAAGAAGCCCGTGAAGTGATCGGCAACGGCACCGCAGCGATCGACGTCCTGCACCGCACGCCTGCCGATCTGAGCGAGCAGACCACATTGCGCCGCGCGTTCCACACGCTCAAGGGCAGCTCACGCATGGTGGGGCTCAACGAGTTCGGTGAAGCCGCATGGTCGATGGAACAGATGTTCAACGCCTGGTTGGCCGAACAGAAGCCGGTGCATCCGGACCTGCTCACGCTGGCGCAAGACAGCCTGAACGCCTTCGGTCTCTGGGTGAACGACATCTCCGCCGGCACTGCGGGCGGGTGGGATCCCAAGGTGTTCAGCGCTTCCGCGGACGCCATGCGTTCCGAAGGTCGCCTGGTGCCATTGGCATTCGCACCTGCTGCGCCTGCCGCTCCGGTGGTACCGGTTGCGCCGGTCGTTCCCGCAGCGGTGGAGGTGGCTCCGGCGGTCTTCGATCTGCCTGACCTGAACACCGAGCCGATGCCATTGTCGGGCGAGCCTGTGCACGCCACCGACGATGTCGCCTTCGATCTGACGGTGCCGGCCGCGCTCACGCCGCTGGAACCCCTCGAAGCCGCAGCACCTGCCGTGCTGCCGGTGACCGATGCCGCCGAAGAGATCGATTTCTCGTTCTTCGAACAGGCCGTGGAAGACAGCAAAGAGGCTGCCGCGCAAGCGGAAGTCCATATCGCCAACCTCGAGCCGCATGAGCTGCCGCAGGTGCCGGGCGATGCGGATGCATTCGGCCAGAACATTCTCGACCAGCGCCTGGAAGAGCGCGCGCACATCGAGCAGCAGGTCCAGGGCCTGGCGCTCGACGCGTTGCCCGAACTCGATTCGGCCGAAGCCGCCGCGATCGATCCGAGCCTCCTGGTGCCGGTGCGTCCGGAAGATCTGGTGCAGCGCCTGCACATCGAAGATCTGCCGAGCCTCGATCTGGATGTGATCGAACTGAACCCCTCGGACGCGGTGACGTTGGCCGACGAGGCCGTGGATTCGACACTGGAAGAGCCCGTCACACGGCCGCCGGTGGAAGAGAACGAGTTCTTTGCCTCGCCCGAGTTCGAAGCCGAATTCATGCCGGTGTCCGACGAAGAGTTGGCCGCCGATCTGCGAGCCGAAGCGGCCGCGGAGCAAGCGCTGCAGGACGAAGAGTGGGTGCCGCAATCGATCTCGGACTTCACGCTCGAATCGACGACGCCAGCGCACAACATCGAGCCGATCGAACTGACGGATGCGACGCCTGCGATCGAAGAGCCCGCCGCCGACGTCGATGAGTCGGTCAAGGTCATCGGTTCGCTGCGCATCAACCTGCCGCTGTACAACGTCTATCTGGGCGAAGCGGAAGAGTGGTCGCAAAAGCTCATCAACGATCTGCAGCACTGGAACGATTCCCCCGCGATGCCGGTTCCGGACTCTGCGGTTGCGCGTGCGCACTCGCTGGCCGGCAGCTCGGCCACGGTGGGCTTCACCGTGTTGTCCGACATGGCCCGCACGCTCGAGCATGCACTGCAACACGTGCAGCCGCAGCCGTTTGGTGTGCCCGCACAGATGGCAGTGTTCCAGGCCGTGGCCGAAGACATTCGCCGACTGCTGCACCAGTTCGCCGCTGGCTTCCTCAAGGAGCCAAGCCCACAACTGGTCGGACAGCTGCAGGAAATTCTGGACGCCGATGTCATCAGCGACATGGCCCCGCTCGCAGAGCTGGACCACGCCGAAGACGACAACATGACCCAGCCTCAGCCCTTGGCTGAGCCCGTGCGTGGCTATGTGGCCCCGGCTCTGTCGGTGCCCGTGCCGCACATGGCGGCTGCCGCACAGCAGGCCGCTCCGGTGCGCCAGTCGCATGGCGACGAGTTCGATGCGATCGACGTGATCGATCCCGACCTGTTCCCGATCTTCGAGGAAGAGGCGATCGAGTTGCTGCCCGCATTGGGCGGTGCGCTGCGTCAGTGGTCCACCTATCCAGAAAATCTGGCCGCCCGCAGCGATCTGCTGCGCGCACTGCACACGCTCAAGGGCAGTGCCCGTCTGGCCGGCGCGATGCGTCTGGGCGAGATGGCCCACCGCATGGAAACCGACGTCGAGCACATCGACAAGGACACCGCGCGCACCGATGACATCGAGCCATTGCTCACCAAGCTCGACGGACTGCAGGAATCGTTCGACATGCTGCGCAACGTGGGTGCGCAACCGCTCTCCGAGCCGGTTGCCGTCACCCCTGCGATCGACATGTTGGTGCAGCAGGACAGCGCCGCGGTTTCGGCCGACGCGCATGGCAATGCAACGGCCCCGGTGGTTGCCGGCCCGGTCACACCGGCTGCGCCGCTCGCACGTCCGCTGACCCTGCAACTGGCAGGCACGCGCTCGAATGCCAACCAGACGGTTCGCGTGCGCGCTCAGCTGCTGGATCGTCTGGTCAATCAGGCCGGCGAGGTGATGATTGCGCGTTCGCGTCTGGATTCCCGCATGGGCCAGATGCGCAGCTCGCTCACCGATTTGACGGGCAA
>CALMCS010000978.1 GCA_937862875.1 uncultured Comamonadaceae bacterium | reverse complement strand
CCACTCCGATGAGCTGGACATCAGGACTGCTGCTGACCGCCTTCGTTGGCTTTCTTGCGCCCTTCATCCTGCTGCGCAAGCACCAGCCCCGCACGCCCCTGTGGCCCTGGGTTCTGGCATTCCCTCTGGTCTTTGTTCTGTGTCTCTACTGGACTCCGTACTTCCTCTACCCCGTGTCCCATGAACACCGAAACTGGTGGACCATCTTTGTGTTTCCATGGCTCGCTTCCAGCTACGCGGGCCTCGCTCTCGGTCTGCTGGTTGTCCAGTGTCTGAAGAGGCGTTGAACCCCTACGCCCCACCCCACTGCCCCCAAAGTATGGGTTCGCCCCACCCACAGATTGCCCAGCTTTCGCCTACCATCGCGGCACTTGTCAAAAACTGTAGCGGGAGCATGAAATGGGAATCTTCAATTGGACGGAAAAACCTTCACAGGTGTTGCAATCCGGGGGCGTGATTGGGCCTGACGAACGGCTGCCCTGGGGGCAGACCGGGTTGATGGGGATTCAGCACGTGATTGCGATGTTTGGCTCCACGGTGCTGGCTCCGATTCTCATGGGCTTCGATCCGAACATGGCGGTGTTCATGAGCGGTATCGGTACGCTCATCTTCTTCTTGATCACCGGCGGCAAGGTGCCCAGTTATCTGGGTTCGAGCTTCGCCTTCATTGGCGTGGTGATCGCGGCTACGGCCTATGCCGGCAAGGGTGCCAACGCCAATATCGGGGTGGCGCTGGGCGGGATCATTGCGTGTGGAGCGGTCTATACGCTGATCGGGGTGATCGTTCAGATGGTGGGCACGGGCTGGATCGAGCGCTTCATGCCGCCGGTGGTGACCGGGGCGATCGTGGCGGTGATCGGCTTGAATCTCGCGAGCATTCCGGTCAAGAACATGGCTGCCAACAACTTTGAAAGTTGGATGCAGGCCCTCACGTTCGTCAGTGTGGGGCTGGTCGCCGTGTTGACGCGCGGCATGGTGCAGCGGCTGTTGATTCTGGTGGGGCTGCTGGTCGCGTCTGTGCTGTATGCCGTGCTGACCAATGGTCTGGGCATGGGCAAGCCGCTCGATCTGTCGGGTGTGATGAATGCGGCCTGGTTTGGCATGCCTTCGTTCCATGCTCCTGTTTTTGAAGCACAGGCGATGCTGTTGATCGTGCCGGTGGTGATCATTCTGGTGGCCGAGAATCTGGGCCACATCAAGGCCGTGACGGCGATGACGGGCAAGAACCTGGATCAGTACATGGGCCGAGCCTTCATCGGCGATGGCGTGGCGACGATGGTCAGCGGTGGCTTGGGCGGCACCGGAGTGACCACTTACGCCGAAAACATCGGCGTGATGGCGGCGACCAAGATTTACTCGACCGCGGTGTTCCTGGTGGCGGCGCTGATTGCCGTGCTGCTGGGCTTCAGCCCCAAGTTTGGCGCGCTGATTCAGGCGATTCCGCTGCCGGTAATGGGGGGAGTCTCCATTGTGGTCTTTGGCCTGATTGCGATCGCCGGTTGCAAGATCTGGGTGGAAAACAAGGTGGACTTTTCCAAGAACAAGAACCTGATCGTGGCGGCCATCACGCTGATCCTCGGCACGGGTGATTTCACTCTGAAATTCGGCCAATTCGCACTCGGCGGAATCGGTACCGCCACCTTCGGCGCGATCATTCTTTATGCACTGTTCAATCGCAGCGAAGAGTGAGATAGGTCGAGAGTCAGGACCACGTAAGGGATGGGTTAATACCTACCAACGATGGAATGCCTGATAAGATTTACATCTGATAACTAACCAGAAGGGGCGTTCACGACGCCCCTTCTGTCATTTTCGGAGTCAAGTTTTCATCATGTTGCGTTCCACATCCCGCATTCAGCATCCAGGCCTGCTTCAGAAGGTCATGTCAGCCGCGGAGGCCGCGGCGCTGATCGAGCCGGGATCCAACATTGGCATGAGCGGATTCACCGGTGCCGGCTACCCCAAGGCCTTGCCCGAGGCTCTGGCAGCACGCATCGAAGCCGAGCACGCCGCCGGTCACCCGTTCCGCGTCAGCGTCTGGACCGGTGCCTCCACCGCCGCCGAGCTGGATGGCGCGTTGGCCAAGGTCAACGGCATGGAAATGCGCCTGCCATTCCAGTCCGACCCGATCTGCCGCGAGAAGATCAACACCGGCCAGATGCATTTCATCGACATGCACCTGTCGCATGTGGCGCAGCACGCGTGGTTCGGCTTTCTCGGCAAGATGAACATCGCCGTGATCGAAGTCACCGCCATCAACGAGGACGGCAGCTTCGTCCCGACCATGGCGATCGGCAACAACAAGACCTGGCTCGATCTGGCCGACAAGGTGATTCTGGAAGTGAATCACCGCCTGCCAATGGGTCTGGATGGCATGCACGACGTCTACTACGGCACCGCCCTGCCCCCGAACCGCAAGCCGATTCCACTCTACGGCACCAGCGACCGCATCGGTCAGCCGTACCTGAAGTGCGATCCCAACAAGATCATCGCGGTCGTCGAAACCGACAAGCCCGATCGCAACACGTCGTTTGCCGCGCCGGATGAAGTCTCGCAGCGCATCGCCGCGCACATCATCGATTTCATGGACCACGAAGTGCGCCGCGGCCGCATGACCAAGGAATTGCTGCCGCTGCAATCGGGCGTGGGCAATGTGGCCAACGCGGTGCTCGCGGGACTGCAGAACAGCCCGTTCGAGAACCTCACCGGCTACACCGAAGTGCTGCAGGACGGCATGCTGGAGCTGCTGCGCTCGGGCAAGATGAAGGCCGCCTCCGCCAGCGCGATTTCGCTGAGCCACGAAGCGCTGGCCGACTTTGTGGACAACATCGAGTTCTACCGCGAGCGCATCGTCATGCGTCCGCAGGAAATCTCCAACCACCCCGAGGTGGTGCGCCGCCTCGGCATCATCGCCATGAACTCGATGATCGAGGCCGACATCTACGGCAACATCAACTCGACCCACGTGATGGGCACGAGCATGATGAACGGCATCGGCGGTTCGGGCGATTTCGCGCGCAACAGCTACCTCTCGTTCTTCGTCACGCCCTCGGTCGCCAAGGGCGGCAAGGTGAGCTGCATCGTGCCGATGTGCGCGCACGTCGACCACACGGAGCACGACACCCAGGTCATCGTGACGGAGCAAGGTCTGGCCGATCTGCGCGGCCTGTCGCCTCGCCAGCGCGCACAGGTCATCATCGACAACTGCGCACACCCGGACTTCCGCCCGATGCTGCAGGACTATTTCGACCGCGCCCGCACCAGCGGTGGTCAGCAGACGCCCCACATCCTGAGCGAAGCGCTGTCGTGGCATGACCGCTGCGTGAAGACCGGGACGATGATGGCCTGACGCTGCCCGTGCCAACGATGAGCGAATGGGCGCTGGCGTTGGTAGGTGGAGCACACATGCGCAAGCGTTGAATCGCTGCGCGCTAAAAACAGCAAGGGCCCGTAAGGGCCCTTGTTTTTTCCACCAACGATGGATGCGATCTATCTGGTCAGATCAGGCGAGGAAACGTCCGCTGCCGCTCAGCACGCCCAGGTCGATGAAGCGGGAGCCTACATAAGGGGCGTGACCACTGTAATCCACGGTGAAACCGCCCAGATCCCACTGCTTGATGCTGGCCAGTGCGGTGCGCAGCTTGGCGGGCGATGGATCCTTGCCGGCGCGGTCGAGGCCTTCGGCCAGCACACGGGCGTTCACGTAGGCTTCGAGGCTACCTTGCGAGAACTCGTTGTGGCCCTTGGCGCGCATGGCGGTCTGGTAGTCGCGTACCAGTTGAATGCGTGGGCGATACGGATCCGGCACGATCATGGTCAATGCCAGGCCGCTGCCGTCATCACCCAGCTTGGCGAGCGCGCTGCCCGGCATGGTGACCGACAGGCCGGCCATCAGCACGCCCGGGGCTTGCTTCTTGAGGCCGCGCACCAGGTCCACCGACACCGCACCGGCCGTGGCCAGCAACACCGCCGTGGGACGCGCGGCGCTCACCTGACCGAGGACTTCGTTCAGGTTGGCGCCGTCCGTCGCCACCGATGCCAGCACCGCGGGCTTCATGCCCAGCGATTCGAGCGTGCGCACCGCATCCGCCTGGGCTTCGCGGCCGTAGCCGTTATCTTGATAGATGACGCCGATGCCCTTGAGGCCCATGCCGGCGAGGCGCTTGATCAGGCGCTGGACTTCGTCCGTGTAGCTGGCACGCACGTGAAAGATGTTGCGCGAGCCCTTGCGCAGCGACGAGGCACCGGTGATCGGGGCCACGTAGGGAATGCCGGCCTCGTCCACCAGCGGCAGGATCGCCGTGTTGTTGGGCGTGCCCACGCAGGACAGCAGAGCCAGCGCAGCGCCATCGCCCAGCATCTTCTTCACGTTGGTCAGCGTGCGATCAGGCACGTAGGCATCGTCGACCATATGCAACTGCACGCCACGGCCGTGAATGCCGCCCTGCGCATTGATCTGCGCAAACGCTGCACCGGCGCCCTGCTGGATGTCGGTGCCAAAGCTGATCAGCGGGCCACTCAGGGCGGCGGAGCAGCCGATGGTGACCGACTTGGCATTCAGGCCTGGCACTTCCTGTGCCGCGGCACTGCTGATGAACGCGGGAGCGACGGACGCGGCGAGAATGCCTGAGGTGAGCGATACAAATTGTCGACGTTGCATGATGAACCTTATGTCTCCTGTTTCTGCCTTTTTTGAGAGCCCGGCCAGAGGGCGGTAGCCCACAGCCAGTCCCCCTCGTTCATCCGGTTCGGATGTCCGTATCCAAAAAGATCAGATAGTTAATATTTGTTAACCAATCGGAGCCGCGATTCTGAAACGCAAACGGTTGCAAGATGCGCCAACCAACACCCATTTTGTGCCAAGGCTCCACTACTTACAATCAATTGATGTGGCGGCGACTTTTCAACGCCTCAGAACAAAAACATGACAAGCATCTGGAAAAAACCCATCTCCCTCGACGCCGTCTCCCGCTCCGGCGACGGCACGGCGGTCAGCCATCTCGGCATTGAATTTCTGGAAGTCGGAGACGATTTCGTACGCGCCCGCGTCCCCGTGGACGAACGCACCAAGCAACCCTTTGGACTGCTGCACGGAGGCGTCAGCGTGGTACTGGCCGAAACCCTCGGATCGGTAGGCGCCTACTACAGCTCCCCCGAAGGCTGGCACGCCGTGGGGCTGGACATCAACGCCAACCACCTCAAAGCCGCACGCAGCGGCTGGGTGACAGGCACAGCGCGGCCCGTCCACATCGGCAAAAGCACGCAAGTGTGGGCGATCGAGATGGTGAATGAGGAAGGCGAGCTGACCTGCGTATCGCGCATCACGATGGCGATGCTCGCACCCAAAGCCAGCTGA
>CALMCS010000977.1 GCA_937862875.1 uncultured Comamonadaceae bacterium | reverse complement strand
GTGGCGCGGTCTTCCATCAGGCCCACGTTGTGGATGTCTGGCACCTTCGAGCAGCCAATGCCGGCGTCGACCCAGCGCACCACGTAGCCCAGAATGCCCTGCACGTTGTTGTCGACTTCCTGCTGCTTTTCAGCATCGGTCCACTTGGCTTCCTTGGCGACGGGCACTTGCAGCAGGTCGGCCAGGATGGTGTCGCGTTCGGCATCGGCGCTGGTCTTTTCCAGTTCCTTTTGCACGTCGGCAACGTTCACCTGGTGGTAGTGCAGCGCGTGCAGCGTTGCGCCGGTAGGCGATGGCACCCAGGCGGTGTTGGCACCGGCCTTGGGGTGGGCAATCTTCTGCTCGAGCATGGCCTTCATCAGGTCGGGCATGGCCCACATGCCCTTGCCGATCTGTGCGCGGCCGCGCAGGCCCATGGTCAGGCCGACGAGCACGTTGTTGCGCTCGTAGGCTGGCAGCCAGGCGCTGGTGCGCATCTCGGCCTTGCGGACCATCGGGCCGGCTTGCATGGCGGTGTGCATTTCGTCGCCGGTGCGGTCGAGGAAGCCGGTGTTGATGAACGCCACGCGTGCTGGAGCTGCGGCGATCGAGGCCTTCAGGTTCACGCTGGTGCGGCGCTCTTCATCCATGATGCCGAGCTTGACGGTGTTCTCTGGCAGACCCAGCAGCTTTTCGACGCGGCCAAACAGCTCGTTGGCGAAGCCGACTTCGGTCGGGCCGTGCATCTTGGGCTTGACGATGTAGACGCTGCCGGTGCGGCTGTTCTTGATGCCGTTGGCACCGTGGCCCTTCAGGTCGTGAATCGCGATGGCGGTGGTCACCACGGCGTCCATGATGCCTTCGGGGATTTCCTTCTTGTCCGCGCCCCACAGGATGGCGGGGTTCGTCATCAGGTGGCCCACGTTACGCAGGAACATCAGCGAGCGGCCATGCAGCTTGATCGGCTGGCCATCGGCACCGGTGTATTCGCGGTCGGCGTTCAGGCCGCGCGTCATGGTCTTGCCGCCCTTGTCGAAAGACTCGGTCAGCGTGCCCTTCAAGATGCCCAGCCAGTTGCGGTAGCCCAGCACCTTGTCTTCGGCGTCCACCGCTGCCACGGAGTCTTCCAAATCGAGAATGGTCGACACAGCGGCTTCCACCACCACGTCAGCCACGCCGGCCGCATCGGTCTTGCCGATGGCGGTGGTGTTGTCGATGCGGATGTCGATGTGCATGCCGTTGTTGACCAGCAGGATCGACGACGGTGCAGCCGCATCGCCTTGGTAGCCCACGAACTTGGCAGCATCCTTGAGGCCGGTGGTGGAGCCGTCTTTCAGCGTCACTGCCAGCTTGCCGCCAACGATCTTGTAGGCCGCAGAATCCTTGTGCGAGCCTGTAGCCAATGGCACGGCCTGGTCCAGGAAGTTGCGAGCGAATTCAATGACCTTCGCGCCGCGGACGGGGTTGTAGCCCTTGCCCTTTTCGGCGCCGTTGGCCTCGTCAATCACGTCGGTGCCGTACAGCGCGTCATACAGCGAGCCCCAACGTGCGTTGGCGGCGTTCAGTGCGTAGCGGGCGTTGAGGATAGGCACGACCAGCTGCGGGCCGGCGATCTTGGCCAGTTCGGCGTCCACGTTCTCAGTGGTGGCCTGGGCACCCTTGGGTGGCTCGACCAGATAGCCGACTTGCGTCAGAAAGTCGCGGTACTTGGCCATGTTGGTGATCGGGCCTGGGTTGGCCTTGTGCCAGGTGTCCAGTTCCTTTTGCAGTCGATCGCGCTCGGCCAGCAGGGCGGCGTTCTTGGGCGCGAGGTCGTTCACCAGGGCGTCAAAGCCTGTCCAGAAAGCAGCGGCGTCCACGCCGGTGCCTGGCAGCACTTCTTTTTCGATAAAGCTGTGCAGCTCGGGAGCCACTTGAAGGCCGTGAATGGCAATGCGATCGGTCATGGTGATGTCTACCTTTACTCTGCAATTTGGAAAGCGGTGATGCCTCTGGGATCTTGGAAGAACTGTGGCATCTTCGTATGACACTGTATTGCGAACTGTTTCACTGATCAATTACGCAAAATGTGTTTTATCTGTGACTTTAAGGTATGTAATCAAAGAGGGCACACTGTAGTGATATCGCCCAAGTGTGGCTGGCCGCCTGCGTTATGACGCGGACACTCACAAAATGATCGACATGCGCGAGTGCCGATGCGATCATTTCTCTCAGATCTGATTGAATTTTTGAATCAAAGACGCTATTTGGATTATGGCTATTCCGACGTGTTGCAACGCGGCCATACGGCGACGAGTTCAGATGGTTTTGAATCAACTGTTTGTCCCATATGGTTTCTTTGCTATCTTATTTTGGCTATCGAGATCTAGTCATTGGTGCGGTTTGCAAATGATGACATTCCGAAAGCTGTTTTCGAACGAATGGTTGACGCAAATCAGAACTGACCCACTAGAATCAGTTTCACGCTGCTGCAATCAAGTAGCGATCAACCCACACACGTAATGAGCGGAGGTACTTCACATGGCCAATTTGAACGAAAGCTTGCAAGATCTGATGTCTTTGGACGGAGCACTGTGTGCCGCCGTGGTGGACTACAACAGCGGCATGATGCTGGGCAGCATTGGCTCTGGCGTTGATCTCGAATTGGCTGCTGCGGGTAACACCGAAGTGGTGCGCGCCAAGATGAAGACGATGAAGGCTCTGGGCCTGAACGACGCGATCGAAGACATTCTGATCACGCTGGGCAAGCAGTACCACATCATCCGTCCTTCTTCGAAGCTGGCTGGTATCTTCATTTATTACGTGCTGGACAGCGGCCGTGCCAACCTGGCACTCGCACGTCGCAAGATCACGGACGTCGAGTCCAAGATGACCATGTAATTTCAGCTTCTGCTGGAATCATGAAAACGGGCCCTTGCGGCCCGTTTTTGTTTTTGGGGGGGTGAAAAGCCCGGCGTAGACCCCGCTGCACTCCTGCAAGCCACGCGGCAGTTGAGGCTACGCGAACCCACGCCAAGGCCCGACAATGGTCCACATGCAATCCACCGATCACATCCTCCCGGTCGAACTCCCCAAGTCCTACCGCCTGCTCAACCACGGCCCGACGGTGCTGGTGTCCGCACGCCACGGCGGCGTGGACAACGTGATGGCCGCGGCTTGGGCCTGTGCGCTCGATTTCGCGCCGCCCAAACTGACGGTGGTCCTAGACAAAGCCACGGCCACGCGCCCACTGATCGAAGCCAGCGGCATGTTCGTGATTCAGGTGCCGACGGTAGCGCAGGCCGCGCTCACCCACGAAGTAGGCACGCACAGCCTCGCAGACGACCCGGGCAAACTGGAACGCGCAGGCGTCCAATGGTTCGAGCGCGAAGGCTTTGATCTGCCGCTGGTTCAAGGCTGCTCGGCCTGGCTTGCCTGCCAATTGATCCCGGAACCACACAACCAACAGACCTACGACCTGTTCATCGGCGAAATCGTAGGCGCATGGGCCGACTCCCGCGTGTTCCGCGACGGGCACTGGCTGTTCGAAAGCGCGCCCGCCGAACTGCGCAGTCTCCACTACATTGCGGGTGGGCATTTCTATGCAATTGGCGATGCAGTGGAAGTGCAGGAAGCGCCAGAAAAGTCCAACTAGCAAAAAACAACGGACTTTGGATGGCCGAAGTCAGAAGTTGGTATCCAAACACCCCAATAGGCAGCGAGCGGAGCCCCAGAACTGGGCCCCCGAATGACGAGATAGGGTGCCAGGCTAGGCGTCGATGCTGCGGACAGTACTCCGGTACGGCAAAGCATCGCAACAACGCATGGCGCCCTATATCGTCATCTCAAAACGAAGACTGCCAAACCCAGCGCGAAACAAAGTTCGTCAGAGCGAACGTTCAATCACAACCCAAAAAAGGAAAAGTTACCCAGCAATCAAAGGGGCCCTGAATTGGTAGCCTACTTTTTGTTGGGATTGGAGGGGTACGGCTAGGGGGGTTACTCGTTCGATGCGGCGTCGCAGGCGATAAATCGTCGCATGCAGGCTGTTGTCGGAATCCGCGGCACTGGTATTGCCAAGGGTCTCCCGAATTTGATCGCGCGTGACCACCGCGCCATCGGCCTTCAAGAAGCACTCCATCAAGATCAGATCCGTAGGACTGAGCTCCACGGTCTGCCCATCAGGTGCCGTCAAAATGCTGCGGCTCTTCTCCAGCTTCCACGCCGTGGCCGTCTTGGCCGTGGTCATGATGCGGCGGTGCACCGCGCGGACCGCCAACTCGACCTGTTCGAACGTGACCGGCTTGGTCAGGTACATGTCGGCCCCGGCGTTGATCACTTCGGCGAACACCTCAGGTCCCAGTCGACCCGACACGATCAGCACACCGGCCTGGGTGCGCTTGCGCAGGATGCGGATCAGCTCGGCGCCGTCGACGCCGGGCAGCATCAGGTCCAGTACGTAGAAGTCGAAGCGATAGGGCGCGATGTCCGCCAGCAGGTCGCTGCTGTCGCTGTAGGCATGCACTTCCACGCCCTGCGTGCGCAGGTGTTGCGCGAGGAATTCGCAGTATTCGGTGTCGTCATCGACCAATGCAAGGGTTACGGGCAGCATGGCGGGAATGCGTGGTGATGGTAGTGAGGATGAAGAGGACGGTGAGGTAAGCGGGTGCTAACCGAGGCGACTCAACGCGGCTTGCGCGGCGCTCAGTCTGCCAGCCCTTGCGGGATGACCAGCCGCATATTGGTTCCCTGCGGCTCGTTCGGCAATGCCTCTACTGTACCTTGATGCAGCTGCAGCACCGAGTGCACGATGAACAGGCCAAGGCCCGCGCCCGAGCGATTGCGGCTGTCGTTGCCGCGCGAACCTTTTTCAAACAGGCGCGGGCGCAGCTCCTCGGGGATGCCGGGGCCGTTGTCCAGCACCTCCAGAATCAGCGCCAGCGGGTCGTCCGATTCGGAAACGCGCAGGGTGACTTGCGTGCCCTCGGGGGCGTACGCCAGGGCGTTGTTCAGCAGATTGCGAATCGTCAAACGCATCAGCGCCGGGTGCAGTTGCACGGTGCGCGTGTTGGTTTCCCACTGCGTGTGAATGCGCGGACGCTGGTCGGCGGCGATGTCGTGCATCACCAGGTGGATGAGCGTGGGCAGATCGGTGTCGCTCGACGAGGTGGCCTTGCCGCCAACGGCCAGGATCGTGCCGGCGGCGAGGGTGTTGTCGAGTGTGCCGATGACCTGCTGCAACACATGCTCGGCGCGGGAGAGCGCCTTGGTGGCGGGATCGGTGTCCTTCAGGTGCAGGTCCTCGATCGCCTTCATGGTGGCCTGCATGGCCGCGGACGCGTTGTTCAGCGGCTGGCGGATCTCGTGCGAGAGCAGTTGCAGCATTTCGTTGTGCTCGGTGAGCATCGCCGTGCGCCAATCGAGCAGCGCGCGGAGCTTGTCGAGCTCGGCCAGATCGGTCTGCTGGGTTTGATTCGCTTGATGCAACTTCAGGATTTGCGCACGCTGGCGCTCCAGAACCTGCTCGCGCAGGTGTTCGCGTGTGACATCCGTCATCACCATCAGCACGCCTTCCGCGGTCGCCGGTTCGTCCTGGTCCGGTGGCGCGAAATGGGGCAGTTGCGGCGACAGGTTCACGCTGCGCCATTGCTCCACGCCGATCTTGCTGGTTTGATGGTCGACAAACTGCGCGACCTGCCCGCGCGCGGCGGATTCGAAGGGCTGGTGCCATGTTTGGCGATAGTCCTCGGGCAGCAATTCGGCCAGCGTTTTGCCGATCACCTGGGTGGGCTCGAGGCCGAACCATGCGCACCAATCGGGCGTGGCCATGCGCAGCCGCTGGTCCTTGCCCCAGTACGCGAGATTGACGGGAGTTTGTCCAAACAGCCGCACCAATTGGCCGGGGGCGTACCAGTTTTCCGCAGGTGCCGCCGGGGTGGATTTGCTGGCACCGTTTTTACTGTTGGGCATGGAAGTGGGCATCGTGTTGTTTGAGCGAGTTTCGGGCGTTTGCTCAAAGTTTGTATACGCCGTTGATAATAGGCCGGAAACAGGCTGAGTGTGCGGGTTGGATGTCGCCATTTGACGGTATCCCTGCAACATGAAAAGCAGCCGGAAAACGTCGTTCATGGATCGTCTCAAACAGCTCGAATCATTTGTTGCGATAGCGACACGCGGTAGTCTCACCGCTGCGGCCAAGTTGGAGGGCGTGGCTCCGGCCATCATGGGCCGACGCCTGGATGCGCTGGAGGAGCGCCTGGGCGTCAAGCTGCTGGTGCGCACCACCCGCAAGCTGTCGCTCACCCACGAGGGCATCGCCTTTCTGGAGGACTGTCAGCGGCTTTTGGCCGAACTGGCGAGCGTGGAGGCCAGCGTCAGCGCGGGCGGCATCAAGGCCACCGGGCATCTGCGCATCACCGCGCCGGCCGGGTTTGGCCGCAGGCACGTCGCGCCGCTGCTGCCGCGCTATCGCGAAATGCACTCCGAAGTCACAATTTCACTGAACCTGAGCGATCGCGTGGTCGATCTGACGGGCGAGGGTTATGACTGCGCGGTGCGCGTCGGCGATCTGCCCGACTCGTCTCTGGTGAGCGTGCGCGTGGCCGACAACCGGCGCCTGTGCGTGGCAACCCCCGAATATCTGCGCCGACGCGGCACGCCCAAACACCCCTCGGAGCTGGTGCAGCACGACTGCCTGACGCTTTCCAGCGAGGCGTCGCAAACGCGCGGCTGGGCGTTTCGCATCACGGGCGACAACGGCTCCTCGGAAGTGGTGCACTTCAAACCCGGCGGGCCGCTCGATTGCTCGGACGGGCAGGTGCTGCACGACTGGTGCCTGGGCGGCTGGGGCATTGCCTGGCGCAGCACCTGGGAGGTGGAGTCCGAAATCGAAGCGGGTCGTCTCGTGCCGGTGCTGGAAGAATTCGCGGCCCCGCCGAACGGCATTTTTGTGGTGTTCCCGCAGCGCAAACACATGCCCTTGCGCGTGCGTCTGTGGATCGAATATCTCAAGCAACAATACTTGGAACCCGGTTTTTGGCGACGCGACATTCACGGCTGAGTTAACGTGGGCAGTCGTAGTCAGGTGAACTTCAAGAGTGAACAGCGAAAGGGAAAGGCCCAACAATGCGTCTTGTGACGAATTCCGTAAGCGATTTTTCTATGACTGACAACAGCGGCTTGCCGGTCTCCGCGACCTGGCAACGGCTGGGTGCCGTATTCATCGCGACGGCCGTTCTGTTGCTGGCCAGTGGCTGTACGCTGCTGAAAAAAGATGCAGAAGAGCCCCGCGACATTCAAGCCGGCACGGTCAGCGTCACGACGGCCAACCCGGCCACCTTCACTCCGGCACCGGGCGAAGTAGCCGAATCCAAGGCCGCCCGTGCGGCGTGGGTGGAGGCCCTGTGCGAACACATCGCCGACAAGATTGCCGCGTCATTGCCAGACGGCGAACGGGTCGAAGTGCGCATCTCGGACATCCGCCGCGTGGCCGCCATGCCGGGTGCAGGCCGGACCAGCAGTAGTAGCAGCAGTGAGCCTGGCGGTCAGGACGTCGTACCGCCGCGCATCGTGTTGAGCTTCAAACGCCTCTCGCCCAAGGGCAAGGTGCTGCAGACGGCATCGCGCACGCTGCAGGATTCGTCGTTGCAGCTCAAGGGCCGACGCTATACGGGCGACAAGCTGCGCTATGAAAAGGCGCTGGTGGACGATTGGGTCAGCAAGGACTTCGTGGCTCCAGCCCGTTGAGCGTCACCAAGAATTAACGCTCGGCGCGCAGACTTTGGGGTGCATTTCCCAATCCACTCAACAGCTGGAGCAATGATGATCTTGTCGAATTCCATTTTGGTTTCCCAACAGAGTCTGGACAGCGATGACAGCTACGCCGTCATCGAGTCCAACATCGACAGCGTCAATGCCCTGCTCGAGCGGCTGGTGGAGGACGAGGAAATCACGCCCGAGGCGTTGAAGAGCTATTACGTCGACTACTACCTGGCGCAGTTGAAAAACGGCGGTTTTGCGCAGTACATCTACAACATCGGTTGCGACGGCGACATCATCGAGTACGTGCAGCAGGGCCTCGCCGACATGCAGGCGGTCAAGCATGCGGCGCTGTACCAAAAAAGTCTGGACGTCATCGATCGCCTGAGCGAAGAGCAACTCGACCGGTTTCTGGACGGAGAATTCTTTGGCGACAACGCCGAGCGCGATCTGCTCAA
>CALMCS010000976.1 GCA_937862875.1 uncultured Comamonadaceae bacterium | reverse complement strand
GCTGATCGTTTTCCGTCTTCGTCAGGAAAATGGTGACAGACAGCGGCCAATCACCGGATCAACCTGGGGCACAGACGCGGCCCATAGGAGCGCAGGACGGTCGGCACCAGCGCGTGCAGACTGACGGGAACCCGCGGGTGGTGGCATGCCGGTGGAACAGGCCGGAAGCAGAGATGCGCATGATCTGAGACGCAGGGTGACAGGAAAGGCCGGTGTGGTCGCGTCCGTCAAGGTGGTGTAATTTCGGCTGTGGCCGTGGGCCATCGTCAGGCGGCTTTGGCGGTGATGTGTAGGGGCTGATTTTCCTCCTCGATCATGGGTTGGTTGAGTTCGGCCATGCCTTCGATCTGCATGTATCGGTGCTGGAGCTGCCACTCGTCGTTCTGCTCCATCAGCACAGCCCCGACGAGGCGGATGATGCTGTCTTCGTTCGGGAAGATTCCGACGACGTCGGCGCGGCGCTTGACCTCCTTGTTGAGCCGCTCGAGCGGATTGGTTGAGTGTAACTTCGTGCGGTGCTGGGTGGGGAAGCCGGTGTAGGCGAGCACGTCGGTTTCGGCCTCGTCCATGCAGGCGCCGAGCTTGGGCCAACGGGTGCGCAACTGGTCGGCGACCTGTCGCCAGACCTGCGTTGCGCTTTTCTGATCGGGCTGCAGGAAGACCTGGCGGATCGCGGCGGCGACGACAGTGTTCTGGCCCTTGGGCACATAGGACAGGGCATTGCGCATGAAGTGCACCCGGCAGCGCTGCCAGGTGGCGCCCATGACGCGGGTGATCGCGCCCTTGAGGCCCTCGTGAGCATCGGAGATGACCAGCTTCACGCCGGTAAGACCGCGCCGAACAAGGTCCTTCAGGAAGTCGGACCAGAAGACCTCCGCTTCCGAGGGGCCGATATGCAGGCCGACGATCTCGCGCCGGCCCTCGGTGTTGACGGCCATGGCGATTATTGCGGCAACGCTGATGATCCGCCCGCCTTCGCGTACCTTGAGATAGGTGGCATCGAGCCAGAGATACGGCCATTCGCCGGTGAGCGGGCGTTTCAGAAAGGCATGGACGCGCTCGTCAATGTCCTTGCAAAGCTTGGAGACGGTGGACTTGGAGATGCCGGTCATGCCCATGGCCTGGACGAGTTCATCGACCCGCCGGGTGCTGACCCCGCCGATCCACGCTTCCTGGATCACCGCAACCAGCGCTTTCTCGACCATCTTGCGGGGCTCAAGGAAGCCCGGAAAATAGGACCCAGCACGCAGCTTGGGGATTTTCAGGTTCAGCGTGCCTACCCGGGTATCCAGCGAACGGTCGCGATAGCCGTTGCGCCAGGTCGCGCGCTCGCTGCTGCGTTCGTGGCGACCCGCGCCGATCAGGCCATCAACGTCGGCCTCCATGATCAGCTGCAGCACGTTCTCGGCGATGGTGCGCAAAAAATCCGGTTGGCCGCCCTTTGCAGCCAGCTCTTCGATCAGTAATCTGTCCTCGGTCATCGGGAACTCCTCTTCGTCACGGTTGAAGTGTGCAAACTCCACCATAACGATGAACCCGGTGGCCACCAGCGACGCCGCATTCCGGGGTGGGGCATGCCCCACCCCGGAATACACCATCGCCTACACCGGAAATTACACCACGAGCGCGGACGCTAACAGGATAAGTTCACGAATAGGGAAAAGTGGAGGGAAGGGAGATAGAATTGTGGCAGGTGTGAGGAGGAAGGTGAAATCTAGTGTAGAATTGCCGC
>CALMCS010000975.1 GCA_937862875.1 uncultured Comamonadaceae bacterium | reverse complement strand
CCGATCATCGACAACTACTGGCAGACCGAAACCGGCTGGCCGATTCTCACGCTGTGCAACGGCGTGGAACCGCAGAAGTCGCGCTTTGGAAGCCCGGGCAGGGCAGTCTATGGTTTTGACGTCAAGCTGATCGACGAAACGAATGGCGAAGAGCTGGTGGCCCCCAACCAAAAGGGCGTGCTGGCCATCGAGGGCCCGCTGCCACCGGGCTGCCTGCAGACGGTCTGGCGCAATGATGAGCGCTTCGTCAACACGTATTGGAAAAGCATTCCGGGTCGACTGATCTACAGCACCTTCGATTGGGGCATTCGGGATCAGGATGGCTACTTCTTCATTCTGGGCCGCACCGATGACGTGATCAACGTTGCCGGTCACCGACTCGGTACGCGGGAGATCGAAGAATGCATCTCGGGCAACTCCAACATCGCCGAGGTCGCGGTGGTGGGTGTGGCCGACGCGCTCAAGGGTCAGGTCGCCATGGCGTTTGCGGTGGCGCGTGATGCCTCCGGATTGACCGACGATGCGGCGCGCCTGAAGTTTGAAGGCGAGATCATGAAGCACGTGGACAACCAACTGGGCGCCGTGGCCCGTCCGTCGCGTGTGTTCTTCGTCAACGCCTTGCCCAAGACGCGCAGCGGCAAGCTGCTGCGCCGCACCTTGCAGGCCGTGGCCGAGGGACGCGATCCGGGGGATATCACGACGATGGAAGACCCGGTCGCGTTGCAACAAATCAAGGAGTTGCTGGGCTGAATCGGTAGATTCGGCCAAGCTTCTCAGCAGTTTTTATAGCTGCTATCGCGGTTGGAGCGGCGGTAGTGGCTTTTTTATACCAGTGGAATCGCCTCGGCGCTGAGTCGCCGGGATGAGTCCAGCCAAGAGGCGGCGCCTGCCAGTGGGCGGCCCAGTTGGCGAAATCTTCTGCGGGCATGGGCTTCGAGATGCCATGGCCCTGTGCGATATGGCAGCCCATGCGCACCAGCAGATCGCCTTGTTCCTGGGTCTCCACTCCCTCAGCGACGATGCGGTAGCCAAACGAGCGCGCCAGGCCAATCACGCCTTGCACGATCGCCTGGTCGGCCGCGTCCTGCACCATGCCGCGCACATAGCTCTGATCGAGTTTGAGTTGATCGATCGGCAGGCGACGCAGGTAGGCCAGTGACGAGTAGCCGGTGCCGAAATCGTCGAGCGACACCGACACGCCCCGGGCGCGCAACTGCGTGAGCTCCTTGGCCACGTGGTTGACGTCGTAGAGCGCGGCGTTTTCCGTGATCTCCAGATCGAGTTGGTCCGGGCGCACGTCCGGGTACTTTTCGAGTTGCGCCAACACCCAGTCGGCAAAACCGCGGTGCCGCAGTTGTTCGGCCACGATGTTGATGCTGATCTGCATGTTCAGTCCCTGGCGCTTGAGCTGCGCCATGTGGGCGAGGGACGAGTCCATGACCCATTGGGCGAACTTGGCCTCCAGCTCGGTGCCATCGATCCAATGGAGGAACGAGCCGGGCAGCATCACGCCATTTTCCGGATGCACCCAGCGCGCCAGCGCTTCAGCACCAATCACCACGCCCGTGCGCATGTTGACCTTGGGCTGGAGATAGATGGCCAGCTCGCCGTTGTTCATCGCCTCGTCGAAGCGCGCGAGCTGTTCCATCAGATTCTGGCGGGCGCTTTCCTGTACCGAGTCAAAGGCGCGCAGGCGGTTGCCGCCGGCCTGCTTGGCCACGTACATGGCCTGGTCGGCGTGGCGCAGCAGGGTGTCGGGGTCGGCGGAGTCTTCCGGGAACAGCGTGTAGCCGACGCTGGCGGTGATGTCGATGCGCACGCCGCTCAGGTCGTAGGGCGCTCCCACGGCTTCCATGGTGGCCCGCAAGCGGCGTTCGCAGGCTTCGCGGTTGGTCAGATCGCCGAAGACCACGGCAAATTCGTCGCCGCTCAGGCGCGCCACGCAATCGCCGGGACGCAAAGCGCGCTGCAGGCGACCCGCCACAAGTACCAGGAGTCGGTCGCCGAGCTCATGACCCAGCT
>CALMCS010000974.1 GCA_937862875.1 uncultured Comamonadaceae bacterium | reverse complement strand
ATGTTGGTATCAGGCCGCTGCGATGGACTTTGCCTCGTTGCGTGCCTGGACGAACTTGCCGAGTCCTACGACCAGCAGCGCGCCAGCGGCGGCGGCTGCATAGTGAATCCATGGGTGTGCCAGGACAAAGTCGTGCAGGATGTTGTCGTTGACGATGGTCTCACCGCCGACCCAGCCGATCAGCGCGGCGCCGAGCACGATGATGACGGGGAAACGCTCCATCAGCTTGATCATCAGCGTCGAGCCGAAGACCACCAATGGAATGCTGATGGCCAGGCCCAGGATCAGCAGAACCATATTGCCCTGGGCGGTTGCAGCCACGGCGATCACGTTGTCCAGGCTCATCACCAGGTCGGCGATCAGGATGGTGCGCACGGCCGTCATCATGCTGCCCTTGCCCTTGGATTCGCCGCCCTCTTCTTCGTCGCCAGTCAGCAACTGGTAGCCAATCCACAGCAGCAGCACGCCGCCGATGATTTGCAGGAACGACAACTCGAGCAGCTTGGCCGCCACCACGGTGAGCACGATCCGCAGCACCACGGCTGCGCCCGAGCCAATCATGATGGCTTTCTTTTGCTGTTCAGGGGGAAGTGAACGGGCCGCGAGTGCGATGACAACGGCGTTGTCGCCCGACAAGATGATGTTGATCCAAATGATCTTGACCAGCCCGATCCAAAAATCGGGCGTGCTGAGGAAATCCATTATTACTAACTCCGGCTGTTATGTATTGAAGTGTTTGCCGCCCAATGAAAAACATCGAACGCGCACTTCTTTTGTTGCGCAGGAAGTGTAGAAGTCTCGCTCCACTGCGTCATGCGTATTAATGCGTAACGAACTTTAGGAGAAAACCAGTAAAACCAATGCCGGCATGGCGATCGAAGTGCCCGCAAAGTCGGGGAAAGAACGCGCGAAATGACCAGACGCAAAAAAGCCTCTGCCAGCTTGCGCTGAACAGAGGCTTTTTTGTTTCGCCTCGTGAACGGACTGCCCGGAGGCAGCCCCTTCGGATGAGTCGAGGATCAGCCGATCAAGCCCTTGAGCAGACGAGCCATTTCGGATGGGTTGCGTGTGATCGTGAAACCGCACTCTTCCATCACCGCCAGCTTGGCATCCGCCGTGTCAGCGCCGCCGGAGATCAGCGCGCCTGCGTGGCCCATGCGCTTGCCTGGAGGGGCAGTCACACCAGCGATGAAGCCGACGATTGGCTTCTTCATGTTGTCTTTGCACCAGCGAGCAGCTTCAGCTTCGTCTGGACCGCCGATTTCGCCAATCATGATGACGGCGTCGGTGTCTGGATCGTCGTTGAAAGCGCGCATCACGTCGATGTGCTTCAGACCGTTGATCGGGTCGCCACCGATACCGACAGCGGTCGATTGACCAATGCCGAGTTCGGTCAGCTGAGCCACGGCTTCGTACGTCAGCGTGCCGGAGCGCGAGACCACGCCGATGCGGCCCTTCTTGTGGATGTGGCCGGGCATGATGCCGATCTTGATCTCGTCAGGCGTGATCAGACCAGGGCAGTTAGGGCCAAGCAACAAAGTCTTCTTGCCGCCCGCAGCTTCCTTGGCGCGCATTTTGTTGCGCACTTCGAGCATGTCGCGGACTGGGATGCCTTCGGTGATGCAGATCGCCAGGTCCAGGTCGGCTTCAACAGCTTCCCAGATGGCAGCAGCAGCGCCTGCTGGTGGCACGTAGATCACGGAAACGGTAGCACCGGTTTCCTTGGCTGCGTCCTTGACGGTGCCGAAAATTGGGATGTCGAAAATCTTTTCGCCAGCCTTCTTCGGGTTCACGCCAGCGACGAAGCAGTTCTTGCCGTTCGCGTATTCCTGGCACTTTTCAGTGTGGAATTGGCCTGTCTTGCCGGTAATGCCTTGGGTGATTACGCGGGTGTCTTTATTGATGTAAATAGACATGGTGTTTTTCTCCAGGGCTTACTTGACGGCAGCGACGATCTTGGTGGCCGCTTCGGCCATCGTGTCGGCGGAGATGATTGGCAGACCGGATTCGGCCAGCATCTTCTTGCCCAGCTCTTCGTTCGTGCCCTTCATGCGCACGACCAGCGGCACGTTCAGGTTCACGGCCTTGCAGGCGGTGATCACGCCGGTGGCGATGGTGTCGCACTTCATGATGCCGCCGAAGATGTTGACCAGAATGCCCTTGACCTTGGGGTTCTTGAGCATGATCTTGAAGGCTTCGGTGACCTTTTCTGGAGTAGCGCCGCCGCCCACGTCCAGGAAGTTGGCTGGCGAGCCGCCGAACAGCTTGATGGTGTCCATGGTGGCCATGGCCAGACCAGC
>CALMCS010000973.1 GCA_937862875.1 uncultured Comamonadaceae bacterium | reverse complement strand
GAGGCCACCGGACAGGAGCTCGACCGCATCACCGCGGGCGATCCCACGCATGAATACGAGGGCCAGCCCTCACTCGCATGGCATTTCCTGACCGATGCCGGTCACTTCTATATGCTGGACATGGGCGACAAGGCGCTCATGTTCCACGGCGACACCCATCAGCTCGTGGCGGAAGCGGATATTTCGTATCTGGCCGAAGACGACGAAGACGAAGGCTGAGTTCCACCTCCGCCCCACACTTCACTACCCAGGGAATGCAACAACCCATGACCACTGAAGCCCTGCTGGCCTACGCGCACTTTCTGGCGATCCTGACCATGGTCGTGTTCCTGGCCAGCGAGGCGGCCCTGTGCCGCAGGGAGTGGCTCAACGCCGCTGTGGTCGAACGCCTGGCCAAGGTGGACCTGATTTACGGCATTTCGTCCATTGCCGTGCTGCTCACCGGCGTGGCCCGCACCTATTGGGGCATGAAGGGGGCGGGCTGGTATTGGACGCAGCCTTTGCTGCACGCCAAGATCACCCTGTTCATCGTGGTCGCAGTGATGTCGATCGTTCCGACGTTGCGGTTCATGCGCTGGCGTCGCAACTTGAGAGCGACGGGGGCGCTCCCAACAGAGCTGGAGATCAAGAAGACCCGCCGCCTCATCATGATCGAGGCGCATCTGGTGGCACTGATTCCGCTGCTGGCGGTGTTTCTGGCGCGCGGCGTGGGTACACGCTGAGCCGGTTCACGCCAATCTGCAGCTGAAAAACGACAAACCCCGCATTGCGGGGTTTGTTCGGGTCATTCCGGGACCGAAGCCCGGGATGGATGCGATTTACGCGGCTGGCTGGTTGCTCAGGCAGCTCTTCATATAAGTCTTGCGCTCGTCGCCCTTGAGTTGCTTGGTGCCGGCGTCTGCATTGCAGGTCTTCATCTTTTCCTGCTGGGTCGCTGGAGCGGCAGGCTTGTTGCTCAGACACGACTTCATGAACGCCTTGCGATCATCGCCCTTGAGGTCTTTGGTCTTGGCGTCAGCGTTGCAAGTGGTCATTTTCTGTTGCTGCGCGGTGGGCTCCTTGGCCGACGCTGTGGTGGCGGTCAGAGTGCCGAAAGAGGCGAGAACAAAGCCGACAGCGGCGAATGCGGGGAGCAATTTTTTCATGGTGTATCTCCTGCAGAAGGAAAATTGACAATCAAAACAAGTCAATGCTGTGAATCAAAAAAAGCCCGAATACTGGGTGGGCTAATCAGCATAACGCGACTTGCGACACATCAGATGACAGCGCCACGTAAAATTGCGAGATGCTTTCAGTCAAACAGGAATTGCTCACAGCGCTCGCTGCTGAGCTGGAAACCCTTTCGCCCGGTGCCGGTGCGCGTGCGGCGTTCGAAAACCCCAAGGTTGCGGCCCATGGCGACTTCGCCTGCACGGCTGCGATGCAACTGGCCAAGCCGCTCAAGGCGAATCCACGAGCGCTCGGTGAACAATTGAAAACCGCGCTGGAGGCCACACCGGCCTTCCAGAAGTGGGTCGACGCCATCGAAATCGCTGGCCCCGGCTTCTTGAACATTCGCCTCAAACCCGCTGCCAAGCAGGAAGTGGTGCGCGAAGTGTTGGCCGAAGGCGACAAATTCGGCGTTCAGGCCGACCGCGGCTCGAATATTCTGGTCGAGTTCGTCTCTGCCAACCCCACCGGCCCGCTGCACGTCGGCCATGGTCGCCAGGCGGCGATCGGTGACGCCATCAGCAACCTGTACAGCACCCAGGGCTGGAAGGTGCATCGCGAGTATTACTACAACGATGCCGGTGTGCAGATCGAAACCCTCGCCAAGAGCACGCAGCTGCGCGCCAAGGGCTTCAAGCCGGGTGACGAGTGCTGGCCGACCGACAGCGAGAACCCGCTGTCCAAGAATTTCTACAACGGCGAATACATCCAGGACATCGCCGACGCCTTTGTCGCCAAGCAGACCATCCAAGCCGAGGACCGCGAGTTCACGGCCAATGGCAATGTCGACGATTACGACAACATCCGCAGTTTCGCCGTTGCCTATCTGCGCAACGAGCAGGACAAGGATCTGCAGGCGTTTGCCCTCAAGTTCGACGAGTACTACCTCGAGTCGAGCCTGTACACCAACGGCCATGTGGACGCGACGGTTCAGCGCCTCGTTGCCAATGGCAAGACCTACGAGCAGGACGGCGCTCTGTGGCTCAAGTCCACCGACTACGGTGACGACAAAGACCGCGTGATGCGCAAGACCGACGGCACCTATACCTACTTCGTGCCGGACGTGGCGTACCACATCCAGAAGTTCAAGCGCGGCTTCACCAAGGTGGTGAATATTCAGGGCACCGACCACCACGGCACCATTGCCCGCGTGCGCGC
>CALMCS010000972.1 GCA_937862875.1 uncultured Comamonadaceae bacterium | reverse complement strand
GTTTGTCGTGACGGTCATCAGTGCGACACCGGTGGTGGCGATTCTGGCGGCGATTGCCACCAGGTTCAGAGATGTGCCGATGGTGGTAGGCAGTATTCTGCAGATCGCTTTCTTCGTCACTCCGGTCATGTGGCAAGCCAGCCAACTGACGAGTTCGCGCGCCCATCTCATCACCGTCTTCAATCCATTGGCCGCCTGGTTGGAGCTATTGCGTGCGCCGCTGCTCGGGACTTATCCTTCCAGTGCCGCCTGGCTGACGGCCGGCGTGAGTTTTTCGGTGTGCTTGGTGATTTGCGTGATCACCTATCTGGTTGCGCGCAGGCGCATCACTTACTGGCTGTAGAGCACTGCGAACCGCATGAAACCCTTTATCCAGCTGAAAGACGTCGACATTGAGTTTCCAGTGTTTGATGCGCAAAGCATAGGACTCATCAATACGCTCGCGCGCGCGGTGGGTCTGCACGTCGGCAAGTCGGCACGCGTGGCACCCATGCGAACCGTTCCGGCTTTGCATGGCATCGATCTGGACTTGAAGCAGGGTGACCGGATTGGTTTGATCGGCCACAACGGAGCGGGCAAATCTACGTTGCTGCGGGTCTTGTCTGGCGTGTACGAGCCGGTGCGCGGTGAGATGCTGCAACACGGCTCCGTCTCTGCCCTGACCGACATGATGCTGGGAATGGACCCCGAGGCCTCGGGGCTGGATTTCATCATCACCCGTGGCATCGTCATGGGGCTGTCCAAGCGTGAAGCCATCGACCTGGTAGAGGAGATCGGAGCGTTCACCGAATTGAGCGACCGCTTTCACATGCCGGTTCGCACTTACTCCACAGGGATGATGCTCAAGCTGGCTTTTGCGGTTGCCACGACCATCACACCGGATATCCTGTTGATGGATGAAATCGTCGGCGCGGGCGACGCCAAATTTCAGGATCGAGCGCAAAAGCGCCTGCACGACCTGATGTCGCGGGTGAGCATTCTGGTGGTGGCCAGCCATAACGAACAGTTGCTCAAATCCTTTTGCTCACATGCCTTGGTGCTCAGCCACGGCAAAATCACGCATCGCGGCACGGTCGATGAATGTCTCGCGTTCTATCACGTGAATGGCTGACGGGAGACACTCAGGGGGCGTGAATGACATTGGCGACTGCGAGTACGCAGCCGTCGTACCTTTGTGAAAACAACAATCCAGGAGACCCACCATGTCCAACGCAATCGAAACGAAAAGCCGGGTGGCCGCAGTCACAGGCGCAGGTTCAGGAATTGGCGCAGCCGTTGCCCATCAACTCG
>CALMCS010000971.1 GCA_937862875.1 uncultured Comamonadaceae bacterium | reverse complement strand
GGCGTGGTGGCCTGAGGCGGCTGAATCTGCTCGGTCGAGCGACCAAACAAATCCACTACCCAGTTGCGGACCGAACCAATGGCATCGCCGATCACGCTGTGCTCTTCCTCGTCCACGAAGCGCACGTTGGCGTCGACAATCTTGGTGCGCATCGCCTGCTGCACCACCTGGCCGACGATCGGCAAGGCGCTGTGCGCGCCCTGGCCCCAGTAGTCGCTGCGCAAGGTGATGCGGCCGTCGTTGAAGCCGACCCACGCGCCCGCGACGATCTGCGGATGCATCAACATGAACCAACCGTCGGTGTTGTCCTGCGTGGTGCCGGTCTTGCCGGCCACGTCGGCACTGATGCCGTAGCGCGAGCGGATCGCCACGCCGGTTCCCTTGTTGATCACGCCGCGCATGGCGTTGCGCAGCTGCTGGGCCGGCACCAGGGCCAGCGCGCGCTGCGGTTTGGCGGCCGAGAACGTCTCCAGCACCTTGCCATCCTTGTCCTCGATCTGCGTGATGACCGTGGGTGGAATGTAGGCGCCTGCATTGGCGATCGTGCCGTACGAGGCGACCATCTCCTTGAGCGTGACCGGGCTGGTGCCGAGCGCGAGCGCCGGCACTTCGTCGAGGCGCGACTCGCGCACGCCCATGGCACGGGCCAGTTGGGCAACGCGTTCGGGGCCCACGCTTTGCATGACCTGCGCGGTGATGATGTTCTTGGAAAACGCCAGGCCATCGGCCAGCGTCATCGGCTCGTAGCTGGGTGCCGAGCCGTCGGTGGGACGCCAGACCTGTTTGCCACCCAAAGAAATCTCGACCGGTTCATCCATGAAGGTATCGGTCGGCTGCATGCCCTTGGCAAACGCCGCGCCGTAGACAAACGGCTTGAAGGTCGAGCCCGGCTGGCGGCGCGCCGCCTGCACGTGGTCGAACGGATCCTGCGCGTAGTCGCGGCTGCCCACCCACGCGAGAATCGTTCCGTCGCGCGGATCAAGCGCCATGAAGCCGGCCTGCAGGCGCGTCTTCTGCTGCTTGAGCTTGTTCAGAAAATCGCTGTCGTCGAGCAAATGCTTGAGCGCATCCTCGGGCTCCGCGCCCTTGGCGACGGCGGCTTCGTATTGCGACGATTCGCGCACCAGACGCTGCACGAGCGGACTCTTCGGACCCCAGACGCTCTTCGGTGCCCAGGCCGAATTGGCCACAGCCTGCAGTGCCTTGCCCTGCTTTTGCACGGCGTCGTTGGCCATTTCCTGCAGCTTGCCGTTGATGGTGGTGCGAATCACCAGACCATCGGAGTAAAGGCTGTAGCCATTGCGGTCGGCCCAGTCGATGAGCTGACGGCGCAGTTGCTGTGCGAGGTGTGGGGCCAAACCGTTGACCTCGGCCTGGCGCTCGAAGCGAATCCGCAGCGGTCGCTTGATGAGGCGTTGGTACTCGGCATCCGACAGCTTCTCGCGCTTCTTCATCTGCGCCAGCACGGTGTTGCGACGGTCCTGAGCGCGCTCGGGATTGAGCACCGGGTTGTAGTAGACCGTGCCCTTCAACATGCCGATCAGCGTGGCGCTTTCCAGCACATTCAACTCATCGGCCGACTTGTCGAAATAGGTGCGCGCCGCCATCTCGATGCCGAAGGCGTTGTAGAGGAACGGAACGGTGTTGAGATAGGTCTCGAGAATCTCGTCCTTGGAATACGTCAGCTCGATTTTCAGGGCCGTGATGGCTTCCTTGAGCTTTCGGGTCAGCGTGAGCGAGCGCCCGATTTCCTCGGGATAGAGATTGCGCGCCAATTGCTGCGTGATGGTCGAGCCGCCCTGTGGGCTACCGCTGAGCGTGAGCACCACGGACGATGCGGTGCGTCGCCAGTCGAGCCCGAAATGCTCGTAGAACCGGTGGTCCTCGGTGGCAATCAACGCTTCGATCACGGGCTTGGAGATGTCCTCCAAGGGCACCCATTCGCGATTGATCCATTTGTACTCCGCAAGCATCCGCCCATCGGTGGACACCAGTTGCGCCGGCTGATCCATCTTGGCCTTGCGCAGATCGCTGATCGACGGCGTGAAGGGAATCAGAATCAGCACATACAGAAACAGCGCCAACGGCAAGGCGGCGATCGCCCACCAGATATTGCGCTTGGATTTCCACGGCCGACCCGGCCAGGGGAAGCGCTTGAGCGCCGACACCAGCCTGGAGCCGGTGCCTCCATTGGCTGGGTTCGGCTTGTGGGGAACGGATTCTGGAGCGTCTTGAGACATAAATGGATTTCTGAGGCCAAGCGGCTCAAGCGGGCGCGCGGCCCAACAGCGCGAGCATTCCCGCTTCGTCCAACACGGTGACGCCGAGCTCTTCGGCCTTGGTCAGTTTGCTGCCGGCCTCTGCGCCGGCCACCACGTAGCTGGTCTTCTTGCTGACCGAGCCCGACACCTTGGCTCCGGCCGCTTCCAGCATGTCCTTGGCCTCGTCGCGGCTCAGGGTGGGCAAGGTGCCGGTGAGCACCACGGTCATTCCGGCCAGTGGCATCTCGCCCTGCTGTGGGGCCTCGCCCTCTTCCCAATGCACGCCACAGGCGCGCAGTTGTTCGACCACCTCGCGGTTGTGCGGTTGCGCGAAGAAGGTGTGCAGCGACTCTGCCACCACCGGGCCCACATCGTTCACCTGCAGGAGCTGCTCGACGCTGGCATTCATGATGTCGTCCAGATTGCCGAAATGCTTGGCCAGGTCCTTGGCCGTGGCCTCGCCCACATGGCGAATGCCGAGGCCGAACAGGAATCGCGGCAGCGTGGTCTTCTTGGATTTCTCGAGCGCGGCCAGCACGTTCTGCGCCGACTTGTCGGCCATGCGATCGAGCGAGGCCAGCGCGACCAGGCCCATCTTGTACAGATCGGGAAGCACACGCACCACGTTGGCGTCGACCAGCTGATCGACCAACTTGTCGCCCAGGCCTTCGATGTCCATCGCGCGGCGCGCGGCGAAATGCAGGATCGCCTCCTTGCGCTGTGCGGCGCAGAACAGGCCACCGCTGCAGCGATGATTGGCCTCGCCCTTTTCGCGCACCACCTCGCTGCCGCAGATCGGGCAGGCCTTGGGCATGCTGAAGTTGGGCACATAGCTCGGGCGATCGCCGGGCACGCGGCCCACCACTTCGGGAATCACATCTCCGGCGCGGCGCACGATGACGGTATCGCCCACGCGCACGCCCTTCTTGCGGATCTCGAACAGGTTGTGCAAGGTGGCGTTGGTCACGACCACGCCGCCCACCTGCACAGGAGCGAGGCGCGCCACGGGCGTGAGCTTGCCGGTGCGGCCGACCTGCACATCGATGCCCTCCATGAGGGTGGGCATTTCCTGGGCCGGATATTTGTGCGCCACGGCCCAACGCGGCTCGCGCGACTTGAAGCCCAGCTGACGCTGCAAGGCGAGACGGTTGACCTTGTAGACTACGCCGTCGATTTCGTATGGCAGGCTGGCGCGCTCGGCACCCAAGCGTTCATGGAACGCGACCAGCTCGGTCGCACCATGGGCGATGCAGACCTGCGCCGCCACCGGGAAACCCCAGGACTTGAGCTTCTGCAGCATCGCGTAATGGGTCTGGAAATCCGGGCCGCCTTGCGCGGCGGGCGTGATCTCGCCGAGGCCATAGGCAAAGAAGGACAGCGGACGCTGGGCCGCGATGTTCGAATCCAGTTGGCGCACGGCACCGGCCGCCGCATTGCGCGGATTGGCAAACAGCTTGGCACCGCTGGCGGCCTGGCGCTCGTTGAGCTTGTCCAGATCGGCGCGGCGCATGTAGACCTCGCCGCGCACTTCCACCACCGGCGGCACGCCCTGGTCGGTCGGCAGCGTCAACGGAATCTGGCGGATCGTGCGGATGTTGTGGGTGACGTCTTCACCCACTTCGCCATCGCCGCGGGTCGTTGCGCCGACCAGCTTGCCGTTTTCGTAGCGCAGGTTCATGGCAAGGCCGTCGAACTTGGGCTCGGCCACATATTCGACCGGCGGGTCGGACGGGTTCAGTTCCAGTTCCTTGCGGATGCGCGTGTCGAACGCGATCGCGCCGCTGGCTTCGTTGTCCGTTTCGGTCTGAATGCTGAGCATCGGCACGGCGTGGCGCACCGGGGTCAAGCCGTCGAGCACCGCGCCAATCACGCGCTGTGTCGGTGAGTCGGGCGTCAGCAGTGCCGGATAGGCGGCCTCGAGCGCTTGCAGCTGCTGGAAGACGCGGTCGTATTCACCATCGGGAACGCTGGGTTCGTCCTGTACGTAGTACTCGTGCGCCCAGCGATTGAGCTGCTCGCGCAGAGCCTCCACCTTCGCCACGACCTTGGCGGGTGCTTCCTGTGATTTGTCGGAAAAAAGATCAATACTTTCGGCCATGGACCGTCACTTACTTTCTGCCACCGCGGCGATGGGGAGTGCCCCAATGGCCCAGCGGCTCCGAGATGCGGGTGGGCGATCTCAAAAAACTGCGCGTGCCCGAGAAAAGTTCGGGGCACAAAAGCAAAACAGCCGCCATTGTGAATGAGCGGCTATTTGCGTCAGGCAAGCAACTTGCACCTAATTTGTAACTATCAGCTGAACAACCGCCGTGCCAGCGCCGATCCAGCGGACAGCTCGCGGCTGTCGAGCTTGTCGTAAAGCGTTTCCAGATCGGCCGTAATCGGCTCCATGGTCATCGCTGGCAAGGGCGAGCCATTCTGGTCGCAGAGCACGCCGTCCATCGACTGGCACAGCTCGGCTGCCACTTCACGCAGACGGCCAAAAGGCTGTTCGCCGCGATGGACCTGGGCCACGTCGAGGCTGAGCAAAATGTCACGAATCGCGGACTGCTCTGGATCGTCCGAGAGCGCGGCTTGCGTGTCATAGGCCAGCGTCAGCACCGGAGGCATGCCCACTTCGGCGGCGGGAAACACCAAGCGACCGGGCATCGCACCGGCCGTGAAACCGACCTGCGACGCGTTCTGCTGCACGTAGCCTGGGCTCCATGCGGCGTGACGGGCGCGCAGCATGAAGTTCAATTGCGCGTCGTGTTCGCTGGCGAATTGGTCGAGCTCGCGGCCACGGGCCACTTCGTGCAGCATGTCGGGGAAGTCCACGGCAGCACCGATCGCATCGACGAAGCCCTGGGCCTTCATGACGAACTCGGAGAATTCGATTTCGTTGAGCGCACCCAGACGATTGGCCAACTGCACACCGGCCTGGAACTGGCGGTAACGCTGACCGGCCACCGGAGCTTCCCATTGCTGGGTGGCTTCGTTCAGACCTTCGATCGCGAACGGCTTGCTGCCCGCGCGACGCGTGGTCGGCAGAGCCGCCAATGCCGCATCGCCCGAGACCAGTTGGTCGGCCACGATGGGAGCCATGGCGTCGATCAGCGGATCCAGGCCACCACGGCGCTCGGCCGCCGGCAAAGGCATTTGCAGCGCGTCGTTCAGGTCCACCGAGTGGCCGTCAAAACTGGGATCGGTCCCGTTGCCCGGGCCGATGGCCTCGGAGCCCACGCCTTCAAAGCCCGGCTCGTGGCGCGCGGGTTGGCCTTCGACGCTGGGGTCCGGTTCGGGTGGACGCGGACGTTTGGGCGCATTGCGATGGGTGGACCACGCGTTGTAGCCGACGACAACCGCCAGCACGAGGCCGCCAGCGATGATTAGTGCAATCTGAAAAGTACTCATGGTGAATTCAAAACGTTGTGCGGCATCGAACGGCTGACTGGGGATGGATCATTCTCATGTTCATCTCCATTGTCATACCTCGGCCATCGACAGCGCGGATTCCATATCCACGGCGACGATGCGCGAAACACCTTGTTCTTGCATGGTCACGCCGATCAATTGTTCGGCCATTTCCATCGCAATCTTGTTGTGACTGATAAAAAGGAACTGCGTTCCCTTCGACATACTGGAAACCAGCTTGGCATAGCGCTCGGTGTTCGCGTCGTCGAGCGGCGCGTCCACTTCGTCCAGCAAACAGAATGGCGCTGGGTTGAGCTGGAAAATCGCAAACACCAGCGCGATCGCGGTCACGGCCTTCTCGCCACCCGACACCAGGAGAATGGACTGGCTCTTCTTGCCCGGCGGCTGCGCCATCACCTGCACGCCGGA
>CALMCS010000970.1 GCA_937862875.1 uncultured Comamonadaceae bacterium | reverse complement strand
CGAGGAGCGATTTTTTTCGACTGTCAAAGAACCTTGGAGTACCCCGTGCGCAGCCTGCAATCCAGCTCTCCAGCATTTCAGCGGCCTGCAGACTTTCGCTAACGCGTCCGGGAGCCGCAGCGGAAAGCAGCTGTTCGTCAAACAGCGGGCGCAGAGACTGCATCATCTCCCAAGCGGCGCGAACGTCCGCGCCATTCGCGACGGCGTCTGGCGTGCTCAGATCACCGCTGCTCACGTCAACACGCCACACCAAATCGAGACTCTCCTCCAGCGTCTGCGTCGTCCAGTTGCCGGTTGAAACCACGAGCCGGATGATCCATTCTTTGGGCTTCTCCTGGTTTCGAAAACCCAGCAGTGCGACCTTGGCGTGCAGCAACCGAAAGGGCAATACGCTGCTCGCCTTGGTCAAACAGTGCAGGACGCCGGGAGCGCTCTGCATGGAAATAGCGGGGTTGCCCTGATCGAGTATCACCGCCAAGGAGATACGGCCTTGGCTGGCGCGCTGAGCGTGCGTCAAGCGGGTGAATCGCTCTGTCGCCAGATTGAGAAAGTCCTTGTCTGCTGAGTATCCGCATACCCAACCGAAGTGGCCAGCGTAGTGATCCGGTGCATCGAAATGCTGTGCCAGCGAGATCGGCTTGGCAAACTTGGAGTTGTTAGATTGTTTCATGTCAAACACTCACTGCTTTCTGAGATGCATTCGTCAAATTGCGTTGCAGATACCACATGTTTCTCATGCGGTAGGAGATTCCATCGGGCAAAGCAAACTCGTCGGGAGAAGCTGAACTTTCCTCCTCCGATTCCGCGGTATCTGGCGATCCGCCTTGCGATGTCGTCGCTGCGCCCGCGCGGAACGCAGGGCCAGGGGCGATGTCCTTGCCACACAAAACCAAAACACGAGAATCGCGTTTCACCAAAGCGCGCAATAGCTCGCTGTCTTCAGGATGTTTGCACTCGTCGCAAAACCGATTGGCTTCATCATCGTTGGCCGTGCGGGGGAAGGCACGGTAGGCGGTGGCAGCCGTTCGCAGCGCGGCCAGCTGCTCTGTCAACGCGCCGGAGTGATCC
>CALMCS010000969.1 GCA_937862875.1 uncultured Comamonadaceae bacterium | reverse complement strand
TGCCCGAAGCCATCCGCGTCAAACCCGCACCGGGCCGCGGCTACATCGCCGCCACCCAGTGGCACCCCGAGTTTCACAAGCTCGGGGCCGACACGCTGGACGACACGGCCATCCTGAACGATTTTTTGGCAGCGTGCGCTCACGCCAAAGCGCACCCCGTGCGGCGCGACCAACCCACCGGGTTGCGCGACCGCGCCACGCGCCTGCTGCGCAGCGCGCTGCGCAAGGACAGGGAACGCGGGGAGTGATCAGGCACCGCGCTTGCCCTTGGCATGGGCTGTGGGCTGTTGGCCGCACCCGGCGACCATCGCGCCATGCCATTCGGACGACCCCGAAAATACCTGAACAGGTTCAATGGGCAGCACTGCACTGCCCCCTTGGCAAAGTAGGCCCAGTCCTGCGTGCAACATAGAAACACGCCGCACCCAGCGGCAGCGGTTGGCGATACGGTGGAAAGAGCAAGCTCAGGGCGGCTTTCCTTCAGGATTTCGCCGCAGCCCAGGTCTTTGCAACGTGGGGCACCTCTTTTATTGCCCCCGCTTTGTTGACGAGGCGGGGCCAACCACGAGGCGCTCCAAATCTTGTCACGCAACGCGGAGGCTACCGATGCAAGAAAATTCCACCGATCCCCATCCTCTTGGCAACCTGGCTTACGACTGGGTCACTTTGGTGCAGAACAAGGCCCAGGCCCTCATGGCCTACGACCAGTACATCAAAGACGCCGAAGCCGCCGGCTCCGCCGAGTGCGCGGCGTTCTTCCGCAAGGTGCACGACACCGACAAGGCCCAGTTGGCGGAAGCCAAGCAGCACCTTGTAAAGGTGCTACAAGGCAAGATGGGCGGGCATAAAGGTCCGGGCCGCTGCACGAGGTGCGGATGCCTGTCGGGCTCGGTGCCACAGGTCGCTTCCCCAGCCAGCAGCAGTGGCAATGAGCGATACAGTGGGTGAGCCGCTCAGCGGTTACGGCCAGTCTGCGCTTCGCTCCGCGCGGCCCGCTGGGCCTAACGAGCAGGGCTGCGCACGGTCCATGACTAGTTGCGCGATAGCCGGTATGTCATGCAAATCGAGAGCAGGGCCGTGCGGCACTCGTTGTGGCTCGTCGCTGGCGGTGGCAACAATGCCCGGCCAGCCCGGCCCCAGCGGCGCCTTGAACAAGGCTGGCCGCCACACCTCCAGTTTCGGAAAATCTCCCGTCTTGAATCCCTCGATCAGCACCAAGTCGCACGACTGAAGGCGCGATAGCAGATATTCCAGTGGTGGATGAACCTGCTCACGCAGCTCATGCATCAAGGCCCAGCGCGCCTGCCCCAGCAGCATGACCTCGCCGCAGCCCGCCTCCCGCAGGCGGTACGAATCCTTGCCGGGGCGATCAATCTCGATGTCCTTGTGGCTGTGCTTGATCAGCGACACCGAAAGCCCCCGGGCGCGCAGTTCAGGGACAAGCCGCTCCAGCAGCGTGGTCTTGCCCATCCCCGAATGGCCCGCGATACCAAATAGTTTCATGGTCAATCCATCTGCGCGCCGTGCCTGATACCGTACCGAATCACCCCGTCAGGGCAACACGGCGGCATCCTTGGCGTTCATCTCCAGGAACTGCAGCACCAGCTTGCGCTCTGTGTCGCTCAAGCCCGCGCGCGGGAACATGCTCTGCGTGATGCCATGCCACTGGCTCTTGGTGAAGTCGCCGGGTTCACGCGGTACATGGCACAGCGTGCAGCGCTCGTAGAAGAGCTTTTCGCCGGGAATCATCTGGCTCATGGTGGCGCCCTTGATGCGGGCGGCACGCTCGGTGAGCTGCAGGGCGGCCACGTCCAGCTTGCGCACCGGGGCACGTTCGATGACGGGCGGCTCATAGGCCCGGTTTGGCGACTCGGCATCGTCGCAGCGCTTGAGGTCTGCAATGCAGGTGTTGGCGCTGGTAGCCTGACTCAACCCGCTCGATGCCACGCTGGTGGTGATCATGTTGATCGCACCGCTGTTGCACCGGCCCTTGGAGTCGAGCTGGATCCAGTTGCCCTCTTCCAGGCTGACCACGCCCTTCATGATCTTGTCGGTGACCACCGCGCCAGCAATCAGGGCGCCCCGGCTGTTCGACAACTCCACCAGGTCACCGTTCTTGATGCCCTTGTCTGCAGCGTCTTCCACGCTGATGAGCACATGCTGGCGGCCCTTGACGTTTTGCTCAAAACGCACGTCGGCCTGGGCCATCTGCGAATGCACACGGTTGTACGGGTGCGGGCTGACCACGTGCACTTGGCCGGGCTTGGCGTTGCCCAGGAACTCGGAAGGTTCCAGGTACTTGGGTACCGGTGGGCAATCGGGCACATTGAAACGGGCGATCTCCGAGCAATACAACTCGATCTTGCCGGACTTGGTGTGCAGCGGGTGCTTGGCCGGGTCGGTGTAGAAGTCGCCATGGCGCACCCATTGGCGCATCTTCTCGGGCACCTCGATGCGCACCAAGCCTTCCTTCCAGAACTGATCGAACGGAACCTTTTGGCTCGTCTTTTCGTACGAGGCCTTGAGGATGTCCATCACCGTCTTGCCCTCGGTGAACCCGTATTCCACGCCCATCAGTGCGGCCAGGCGGCGGAAGATCTCGAAGTCGTCCAGACTCTCGCCAAAGGGCTTGATCACCTTGCGCATCGCATAGATCTTGTCGTTGCTGTAGGTACGGATAGGAAATTCAACCGCATGAGGCCAAGTATGGCACGAGTTTTGGGCC
>CALMCS010000968.1 GCA_937862875.1 uncultured Comamonadaceae bacterium | reverse complement strand
AGGAACCCGGTTGGCCCTGTTGCCACCGTCTTTCCTGAGTTCATCGCCCGCGACGAAAGGGAGCCCGTGGACGGGGGCCGTCAAGGAGACAAGCGCAGGGTGGGTGCGGCCCGCAGGCGCAGCCGAGGACACGGCCCTGCGCGCCTTGACGGCACACGGCCGCGGGCTACAGTCGCGGACAAGGTGATGAAGTCAGGGAAGAGGACTGGACATGGCAACGGCCATCCCACAAGCCGACCGCACGGCAAGCGAAGCGCGCAGGCTCGAAGCTGGAAGCCGGGCCGGAGGCGTCAGCCGAACGGAGTGAGGGAACGATCGAAGCCCGAAGGGGGCGAGACGCCGCAGGCGGCTCGATGCGCTAGCACGAGAGCGCGACCGGCCATCTCCCAGGTGGCCGGGGACGCCCACATGACTTCAATGAAATCCCCGTGGACAGCTACCCACCCAGCCATCGGCAAAATGGCAATGGCATGGACATACGAGCCCTACAAGACGATGAACTGATGGCCCAGGCCCGAGACTGGCGGCAACGGGCACTGCGCGGCGAGAAGGACGCACGCGGCCTCGCGCACGAACTGGAATGCGAAGTGCGCCGGCGCTTCCCCAGGAACAATGCGCCCCATGCACTGCCGCCGATCCAATTGCTCGGCGCCGTGCCGCAAACACCCCAGCGGCGCTGGAAGCCCTGGTAAGCACCGGCTCAAAGGCAGCCCGCCCGCATGACTGCGCCACGGCCGATCGGCGCTGATCCCGAAATCCCCCCGAAATAGCGCGAATTTCGAGTGGCCCGGTCACGGGCCAATGCCTACCGTGGAATCTCCACCTTCTGGAGAACCACCATGAGCGATCCCATGCAACCCGGAACGCCTGCGCCTGGAGCAGAAGGGCCTGGCATCTTTCTGCCGACCCTCATCTGGACCACCGACCGCAAGACGGTAGGCAACGAGATGCAGCGCCTGCTGGGACGGCGCGCACAGCTCAACGTCCTGCTGTCCGCCTCCGAAGAAACGGACGACGGCACCACCTGGTACGCAATGGCCCAGGCCACGCTGAACCAGCTGGACTGCGATATCGAACGTCTCTTCGAGTGGCTGGGCGACTACGAACCCGACACACCCACGCCCGAAGTGCCATCGTAATGTCCGGCATGAAGGGAGCGATCCGGCACCAGCCGGTTCGCTGCGCGAGAGGGGCGCCAAGCCTGCGCGGCGGGGATAGCCCGCAGGGCTTTCCCCTGGAGGCAAGCGCAGCGCGTAGCGCCCCGCCAGGGGCGCGAAGGCATCAGGCCGGGTCGTCGGGGCGCAGGCTGGCTTCCGACACCGGCATCCACGGCGATGACGAGTCCAGCAGGTAGCGCGCACCGCGCGCGTACAGGCCCGAAAGTCCGCTGGGACGATAAAACCCGGTGACGCGGCACCGGAACTGTGCGCCAAACCCGTTGGTATAGATCACCGCGTCGCCGAGCGCAAAGCGCAAGGGCTGGCCGTTCTCCGGTGGGAACGGCTTGAACGCATCATGCTCTGCCGTGATTTCGAGGATGTAGTCGTGGTGGCTGCTCATGGCCTTGACCTCCTGAAATGATTGAGAACGCTCAGGAGCGCCTTGCGGCGCCCCAGAACCAGGTCAGACAACGACACGCCCCGCCAGCCGCGCATCGCGCGCATAGGCGCTCAGCCGCTTCTCGGCACGAAAGTGCAGATCCCGCTCTACCGGCAAGCCCAGCCGCCCGCGCACGGTCGCCAGTTCGGAAAGACTGACCCAGCCGATTTCCGGCATCCCTAGGCCCAGGTCGCAAAGACCGAAGGCGTGATCGTGGTCATCGGGATCAATCTCGGTCAGCAGCCAGGTCGCGCCGGCATCCGGCGTGAACAGCTTGACCACTGGCGCCGGATCGAAGTCCGGGTTCTCCAAGGATTCGCGGCCGTTGGCCAGCAGCACGATGCGCTGCTCGTCCGTGATGAATGCGTGGTTCATGGTGAACTCCTGTAAGGTTACCGGGCGGAATTGCCCAGCCCTTGCAGGGCACGGCGCAGCGCAAGCAGTCAAAGATCGAAGACGGCCGCCAGGCCGCAAGCGCCGAAGGTGCGCAGTCATTGACGGCGAGCACGCCGTGGCACGATGAAGGGAACAGCAAGCCGCCACACCTCACCACGCAGCCACCCCGGTATTGACAAGCGTAGCGCGCAGGTCCGAAGCGTCAGTCCAGATCAGAGCGTCCGGGCTTGAAGCCGGATGACTGCGATTCGGCACGAAGCTCGGGGCGCAGCCCATGAGCCCGACGAAGGAACGTCGGGATGCAGGCCAAGTTGTCAGCAGGCAGTTGAAAAGTGGTGCTGGCCTTCAGGCGCTGTCAATTTTCTTGATCTTCCGGATACGCCGCCTGGGGAATCGGCACCCAGCCATCGCGGGTGATGCCTGCCCCGATGCGTATGTTCTGGCTTTCAGTTGCCGCCCAGTGCCCACCCCGGTGCAATACGGCGCGAATCACCGACTTCCGCGGATGATCCTCATCCGCCTTGGCAGAACTGCATATGGCATTCCAATGGTGCTTGTCCGGCATACTGTTCAACCGTGGGCCGAGCAGTTGATCCAAGACTTCGGTCGAAACGTTGTGTCGCCCGCCGTGATGGGGCACTTGGAAATACCGAATACCTGGCAGCGCGAGTCCCACGAAAGGTGCGTAGTCGATCACCTCCTGCAGTGCTTCACGCCCGGCATCGCCAGTAAGCATGACGCGATGACCGTTCAAGACAGCCGACTGCACCACACTCATTTCATTCTCACGACTGGTCGGCTCAGGCGGGAAATATTCCTCGCCCCACAGGGACTTGATGTAGGCGGTCGCGGCCTTCACTGCCCGGAATATGCTGCTCAGCGCGCTATCAAAAGCACTTTCTTCGACAGCTTCCGGTGTCTTCGCGGAGTCCACGATCAGGTCCAAGTAGCGCCCCAGGGTAGGTGCCATGACCGCGAACGGACCGATGCTCTGCCCCTGAAGGGGGGCATGGATTGGAATTCCCTTCTCCACCGCAATATCCTCAAGAATTGCCGTGGCATCGTAGATTGAGCGCAACTTCCGTCGCAGGGCTTCAACCGATTCATAGGTCTCAAAGCGATCGATCAACTGGTCCGCGTATATCCACGGCCGGTTGATCCAAAGATTCCTGACCGTGCATTGCTCCAGGACTTTTCGTAGTCCGTTGGCGTGATCGCGATCTGGGTGCGTGAGGATCACATGGTCGATGACTGTTGTTCCATAGTACGTCTTCAGATGCTCGACTATCTGATCACCCGTATCCAGATACCCACCGTCAACAACGTGCACGCCCTCGGTGCCATTCACCGAGTAGCGCAGCGTGATCGCGTCCCCGCTTTTCGCTGTTTCGACGCCAAGAAAGTCGATCTCGAAGTAGTCAGCCATACATCCCTCTTGTTTTATGCCAACAAAGTGCCGGTGGCTTTGCACCTACCAGCGATCCACCGCACACGTGAGTCCTGTCGGAGTCCATACCAACGACACGGCCGGAAGGCCGCCAGCATCCTCGGCGATGCCGCGCAATGTATTTCGGTCGATACCCGAATGTGCGCCGCCTTTCGGGTGGCTGTGCCACGTTCCTATAAAGGCGAGATACCCCAAAGAGGCCGCGTTTGCGGCGCGCAAATTTTGAACAAGCCCGTTGGTTCCGAGGACGAAGCGGGCGGCCTCTCGAACACTGTCAGGCGGTGCCTCAACAAGGCCTGCAATGGTGATGGTTCGATTTTCAAACGAGATGCGGCCGATCAAGGCGCCGCCTGTTTCCAGAGCACCCCAGCGCAGCGCATCAGCATGGATTGCTTGCGCAACTGGGGACAGGACCCGAATGTTCCAGCCACCATCGTCTGCGACTTCAAGCGCAGTGGTCGGGCCAAGGCTGGCGCGGGTCCATGCCATTCCAAGGCCTTCGGCATCTGAGATTCCGGCGCAAAGCGTCGCTTCCTTCGGAAGCCCATCAACGAGCCATCGTTCCAGTTGCAGGCCGGCCAGTGACGTCGACCGCGAAACAACGGCGTCAGACATAGGCATCGTCAGCGAACGACAGTTGTCACCCACGAAAATCCGAGTCGGCTCAGACGTCTCGCCGGCAATCGACGCACGCAGTTCCGGTGCAAACCGGCAGCACTCGAACAAGAACGCCGTGAGGTCGTCAACTCGGCCGGCACGGCCAGCTCCTTCGAGCAATACCGCCACACAGCGCCCCTGACCATACATCGCGATCCGTGCCAATCGGGCTGGGGATTGATCCAACGCTGCCGATTGTGTTTCTGCAGCCAGCACCTGAAGTGACGCCGTCGCATCCACGATGAGGGCCGCATCCTGCGGAACGGTTGCCGCAAACTGTTCCGGATCGACCAAAAGAGTCACTGCGTCGGTGTCGAACGCTCGCGATTGAAGATGCGACAGCGATTCAAAGGCTGTCTTCATCAGCGCCGACTTCCGAGGCGGAACCAGAACTGATGCCCGCTCAATGAGTGCATGCCGCGCGGCGTTGTGAGGCGACATGGGTTCGTTGTCGACGAAAGTCATCGAACCAAAGCCCGCTCGCCCCAGTTGCATCGCGACTTTCGATCCCACGCTTCCGCAGCCGAGCACGACCAGCGGCTGTGATGTGGCTGCGTATGGAATGCCGGACGTCCTTGCCAGCAGTTCAGGAGACAACGCATGCGCGTGAAAGGCCGGGTGAACCGTGGCGTTACGCTCCAGGAGCGATTGAGCGTTGAGTTCATAGCGCACCACATAGGGCAATACCTCGACACTCCTCCCTGGCGAGCCCACAAGCGACGCTGGCCTTTGCACAGCCAGAATCACAATCGCGTACAAACCATGCACCCAGCCATGCGAGTCCTGTCGCATATCCAGGATTGAGCGTCCGAAATAACCGTCCACTTCCTGGGCCAAAGCGTCGCGATCAATACCAAGCTCCGCTGCTCGATCGAGCAGCGTCGCGAGATCGACAACTGTCTCTGGTTGATAGCGTCCGATCACATGCGGGAGGCCGTCGGTCATCGGAGCGCGCGCGATGAAGGCCGCGGCATGGCCGTTCCCCCATTTGCCCAGCTTGTCGTTGTGAACATCCTGATAAAACACAGGATCGACTTGTGCGGTCAGTTCGGCGTTGATGATGGCGTACAGACCGCCATCGATCGTCACGTAGCCTGCGGGAACCACCAGAATCGTGCCGTCAGCGGGAGCGGCGGCCGCGACCTTCTCGGCACTGAATACAACGGTCGAAGGACAGCTGTCTCGGCGCGTTGGTTCCCACCCCTGCTCCAGGTCCAGGAGTGTTCCGGCCGCGGCCTTGTGCAGCCAGTCGATCAACTGATCGACAACGGCGTCCAGGCCAAACCGATGCAGCAGCTCGTTCAACGACCCTTCGAATAGGCACGGCGAGACTAACTCGCCTTGGCGATGGGGGTTGATGTGCGGCAAGTTGAGCGGGAAGTCCGCACGTAAGAAGGGCTCGGGTGCAGACAGGGGCCAGTCACTACCGAATACCAGCACGCACGTCTCGACGGTGCGCACTCCGGTCTCAGAGATACCATTGCGCCGAGACCTGTTCGGCAGTTGGACCGCAACATCGACTTCAATCTCCGTCGATGCACCAGTTGTCCTTGGCTCGCCAACGCGGATAAGGCCTCGATGCCGCTGAAGTTGATGCAGTGCGTCTGCGATGGTGCCCGTCATGATGCTCCGTGCGGCATGGGGGTGCGCGCAGAGGTCACCACGGCAGCGGCCTTCGATCCGGACTCCTTCTTCGAGGGAGGTTGCACACCCTGAGCGGTTACGGTGAAAACGAGCGGTTCCACGGACTTTTCGCTGGGGTACTCGCCTGTGCAGTAGAACTCGCCTTTTGCTTCGTCCACGATCGTCACGTACTCACGCTTCGCACGGATGCAGGGCGGATCGCTGTCATCATCTGCAATCGGCTTGCAGCTGGCGACGATGACGGCGCCGTCACGGGTCTGCGAAAGCGCCTTGCGAGCATCAGCATCGAGCTTGGCTTTTTCACGGTAGTCGGACCAGCTGTCATAGGACAGCGAATGCCAGGAACAATGATGAGGCGCCTGCATGATGTCGTACTCAAGCACATCTGCTTCAGCCTTGTGGCGTTGCCACTGGCGGTTCCAGATGAACACCTCAGCATCGCCACCAGTAAGGAATTTCGCACCATCCGGCGTCTGCGCGTCAGCCGCCAACGTGATGTTCAGAATAACGCTGGACTGGTTCTTGACCAGGCACTCTTCCTCTTCCTCGTCATCCTGGGCGTCCAGTGGAGCCAAAAGAAACGCAGAAAAGAATGCGGAACTCTTGCCATTGATCGTTGAAAAGCGCGTGTCCACCTTCCGCACAATCGAAGTGAGATCATCGGTTTTTCCGTCGATGTCCTCGCCCATGATCTGAATGCGGTCACCGTTCCCGACGGCGAAATTCTTGTCACGGTTCAGTTGCACGCGCCGACGCGCCTCCGTGTTGAATGCCTTGGCGTCGTCGCTCAAGGTGTGCGTCTTGCTGGCGCGTCGAAACACGATCGGGGACGACCACATCTCGCGGATCACGATTTTCTTGTCCTTGTCGTCCTTCTTGTCGTCCGGGTACTTGTCGAGTGGCCCTAGGTAGAAGTGTCGCTTCAACCCTCGGCAATGGTCTTGATCCGGGTGGCTCAGCAGGAACGCATCGACATACGGCCTGCCGTTCTCATCCTTCTTCAGTCGTTCGCGCAAATCCTTGGCGACATCGCGCGCCTCCCCGTCAGGGTCGTCGGCGTCTTGCCTGATGTTTACGTCGATCAGCAGAGTCGTCGCGTCGAGATCGCCGAACTTGATGAGGGTCATGTCCCCGTTGTCGACGGGAAAAAACGTGATGGTTGTAGGCACTGGGGTCTCCGGGTAGACGACCGAAGGATGATCGCGTATAGTTAATGTACGACGATTTTTTATATCCGTCTACTTTTTAGGCGTGACTGATGCAAAAACCTTCCGTTCCTGCCGCCGAACCTGCTGAGCCTAAGGGGCTAAGTTGGGGGCTGGAGAGCAGACTTCAATTCATCGATTTCCGTCTGCGCTGGGAGCGGCGCATCAACCGGATGGATCTCACCGAGCACTTTGGTATTTCGGTCCCGCAGGCATCGCTGGACATTTCCAAGTACATGGAGTTGGCGCCGAGCAACCTGACTTACGACCGCAGCTCCAAGACCTACACGGCAGCGCAGAGTTTTCACCCGCTTTACCAACGAAGCTCGGCGCAACGCTATCTAGCAGAACTGCTAGCGACAAAGATGGGAATTGTCGAGCCGACGGCCAGCTTCATCGGCTCCGCGCCGGAGACAGATTGGGCCCCGTCCCCTTGGCGCACGATCAATGAGCAGACCGTCGAAGCAGTGGTGCGCGCAATCCGCCAGCAGGAATCCATTCTGGTGAGCTACCAGTCCATGACGTCGTTGGATGAATCGGTTCGCTTGCTGTCTCCCCACGCCCTTGGCAATGACGGTTTTCGCTGGCACATGCGCGCGTTTTGCCACAAGCGCCAGCGCTTCAGCGATTTCGTCCTTGCTCGAATCCTGCGCATCGATGGCTTCGAGGCGACCCAAGTGGACTCCAACCAAGATTCGCATTGGCAAACTGTATTGACGCTGGTACTTGCACCGCATCCCGATTTGCCTGCAGCCAAGAAACGAGTCTTAGAGTTGGACTACGGCATGGAAGATGGAGAGGTCAAACTTCCATGCCGCCAAGCGTTTCTGTACTACACGCTGAGACGTTTGGGTTTGCATACCAAGGAAGCACCAGACCCCCTCGCACAGCAGATCACGCTAAAAAACCGCGATGAAATCCAACCCTATATCGACGCCTTGGCGGCACAGGCCTGACTTCACATGACAACAATTTTTGAACTGGTCAAAGACCCCTACGAGCGCAAGGCACGTGTTATCCCTGGCCTTCTTGTGGCCTTACCCGTGCTGGTGCCGCTGTTGTGCGTCTACGGGGCTCGGCACCCTGTGCTTACAGGTGTGATCGGCCTGCTGGGCGGCTGCGGCGCTATCTATGCACTCGCGAGCGTAGCGCGCGGACGTGGTAAAAAACTTGAAGAGATGCTGGTCTCAAAATGGGGTGGCATGCCCACGACCATCGCACTACGCCACCGCGACAAGTTCCTTGATGGTGTCAGCAAGCAGCGTTATCACACGGCGATCACTGCCAAGTTGGGTATCGCCATGCCAACGGCAGAAGAAGAATCAGCAAACCCAGACAAGGCAGACGACATCTACATCGGTGCCACTAAGCGGCTTCGCGAACTCACGCGTTCCAACAAGCAGCTCTTGCTGAAAGAGAACATCGCCTATGGATTTCATCGCAACATGCTGGCGATGAAGCCTGTCGGTATCCTGTCGTGCCTCATGGGCGTCGTCTACGGATTGTTGATTGCAAAGATTTTGCAGGTAGCACCTCTCCAATTTGACTTGGTGCACCTTGCCGATCCAGGGCTTGCCGCAGGCTTGACATTGCTCATTTCGCTGGCGCTACTTGCCGCATGGCTACTGTATTTCGATCAGGACGCAGTAAGGCGGATGGGATTCGTCTATGCGGAACGTTTGTTTGAATGTTTGCCGTCGTTGCCTTCTTCCTCCTCACGGAAGAAAGCCGTAAAACCGACTACAGACTGAGGTTCTGCCCAATCTCCAAACAGGCGTATAGCTCCGCAGGTGTGTCTACCGCTTCCACGTCTTGGGACGAATCGTTCCGCGAGACTCTAGCAAGAGCCGCGTGCTTTCCAGTTCCTTTTGCAGCACATCGGTATCCGGCAGAACCATCCGGTAGTTCGCCGCCATGACCTTGGTGGGTAAGCCCTCCAGCGCATACCGCGCCAGGGCGAGCCCCTTGTCGGCACAAAGAATCAGCCCCACCGGCGGGTTCTCCTCGGGATAGGCCCAGTGTTCCTTGGCATAGTTGCAGTACATGTGCATCTGGCCCACGTCCGCATGCGTCAGACTCCCCAGCTTCAGGTCGATGATGACCAGGCAGCGTAACTTGCGATGGAACAGCAGCAAGTCCACCCGATACCAGGTCTGGTCGATGCGCAAGCGCCGCTGCCGTCCAATGAAGGTGAACCCTTCACCCAATTCGAGCAGGAAGTCTTCCAGCCGCCGGATCAAGGCGGCCTCCAGATCGGACTCCGAATACTCGTCCTTGAGGTCGAGGAACTCCAGCACATAGGGGTCTTTGATGGCATCGCCGGGCGCGACGGCATCTTCGGGCTTGGCCACCGCGCCCTTGGCCAGCATCGCCGCCTTGTTTTTCGACAGCGCCGTGCGCTCGTAGAACTGGCTGCCGATCTGCCGATCCAACTGGCGCACGCTCCAGCCGCCGCGCAAGGCCTCGGCTTCATAGAACTGGCGCGCATGCTCGTCCTTGACCGACAACAGCCGCACATAGGCCGACCACGGCAGCGTGAAGACCTGCGCCAGCTCGTCCAGCCGCCAAGGCCGCACTGGCTCCGGGGAAGATTCGCCAGACACTGTCTGGCGAATTGGCCGGGTCAGAAAAAACGACCGCATCTGCTGCAGGTTCTGACGGCTGAAGCCACGGCCGAACTGCTGGGTGAGGTCGCTTGCCAGCCGCTCGATCAACTGCTCGCCATAACCCGCGCGCCGCTTGCCCTGTTGCTCGGCCTCCACGATGCGGCGGCCAATCTCCCAGTAGCTGGCCGTCATCAGCGCATTGACGCTGCGCGCTGCCGTCTGGCGCGCGGCATCGAGCAGATCCACGATGCCGCCGTGGATGCCGGCGTAGCCGGCAGGCACGGCGGCGGGTGCGACTCCCGCCATCGCAGGCGCCTTCTTGGTCATGCAGCCACCTCCGCAGGCCGCTGCGCCTCGGTGATCGTCTTGCGCCGGTTCGCCACCAGCTCGGCCGCCTTGCGCACCGGATCGTCCTCGGTGTGGACGTAGCGCATGAACATCGCCACGGTCTTGTGCGCCGTCAGCGCCATGCCGACCTTGACCGGGATGCCCGAGTTGGCAATGTCGGTCGCGGAGCGGTGGCGGATGCCATGCGTGCCGACGTGCGTGGCGCCCGCCGCCTTGAGGGCGCGGCTCCAGCCGCCGTAATACTCGCCCGTGGTCAGGTGCTTGCCGGGATGGCTTGGAGACGGCAGCACATAGGGAGTGCCTTCCTGCCGTGGCGCCGTCGAGAGCAGTCGATAGGCTTCCTCGCTCATGGGCTTGGACATGCCGCCCGTCTTGCTGTCCGGCCAGACCACGCGGCGGTTGTCCAGGTCCACCCAATCCCATCGGAGCGTCACGATTTCGGAGCGGCGGCCGGCGAACTCGAATTGAAGGCGGATCGCCAGCGGGAT